>NZ_JBFRGR010000007.1:0-279143 GCF_052115445.1 Paenibacillus sp. 2RAB27 | reverse complement strand
TTTCAGGGTGAAAGTAAACTTTCTTTTCAGGAATGATTCGGTTTTTTGGTAATGGCATAGAGCAAGACCTCCGTCAAATTAGCTATTAACTAATTCGACAGAGGATTTGGAATTACCTGTTAGTCAATTGGTCAGTCGTAGAAAAAAAAAAAAAAAAAAAAATGCTGCGTGCCTTACTCTGTTGTTTTTGTGTGTTGTGTTGTTTGTTGTTTTAACTGCGCTGATAAACTTCATTGTAAACTATGCTTTAGAGCTTCTTTCGGCCATTACTTTTGAGAATGTTCATTCTAAAATAGACGTAAGATAACTCGATCACAAAGAGCATGGATTAGCAGAAGGGAGACTTCACATCTGAACTGACTACCACAATTACCCTTATTCTTCCAAGAGCTTCATCGAAATATGAGTAATACGGTGAAGCTTTTCTTTGGAAGCCGAGGTTCTTGCCATTACCCTTAACCCAATCCATACATTATGCAGGTATTCCGCCAATTCCTCAGCATTGTATGTGGAGGTGAATTCACCGTCACGTTGTCCCCAAATAATAATCTCCCTGAGCAATTGCTCTGCTGTCGTGAATGCTTTCGTGGACTTGTTATCCACCTCGACGTCGCGCGCCGCCAATTCTACGGCCGAATTCACCATTAAGCAGCCGGCTGGCGAGTCCTCATCCCCGTCGATCATGAAACCAAAAATAAACTGTAATGCCTCCGATGCGGTCTTGGATCGTTTAATCCCTCCTGCAAGCGCGGCGCTGATTTTGTCTTCAAACCGATCCATCGCTTTCAGGAACAGATTATGCTTATCTCCAAATGTATCATACAAGCTTCTTCGATGAATACCCATATGCTCAACCAACTCGGTCATGGACGTTTTCTCGTACCCCTGCTCCCAAAAGAGCCGCATCGCCTTATCCAAGACCTTTTTCTCTTCAAACTCCTTGCTTCTCGCCATTCCCATCTCCCTCCCTCAATTAATATAACATATTGAGAACGATCAGTAAAGAATCGTTATGCTCTTTTTTGAATGACTTAATATTTCCATTGAGTTGGTTGTCCTTAGGACGAAGGAATGTGAGGGCATAGACCCGTCGAGATTTGGGAGAGTGAATCCCCAAGGACCTTGTGGAGAGAAGCGTGCAGCATAACTTTTATCGAAGGTAAGTTCAACTCAATCATTAATTCAATCAGTTTCCATTTAGGCGCACTAGCTTGCTTGGAGTATGCAAATCCATCTTAGCAACAGTAATCAAACAACAATTGGAAGTAGCATTTGAGGTTAACACCCCATTTTGACTGAATAAAAAAAATCGCCCCCCCGCCTAGCGAAAGGGCTAGGAATGAGGACGATCTTATTGGTTTTATAGCTAAGGCTGAATCTCAAAATAATCGTAGTCGGCGTTGATTGCCGGCGTTCCCGAGCCGCTGTGCTGCGCGTGAAGGCCTACCCTCGGATTCGGGAGCGTAACACCCGTTACAGCCGAACCAATTGGTGTCCAGACTAAGTCATCGATGCTATAGTAGCCTGTGTATGTCGTGCCAGACTTCACCAATTTTAAGTAAATGCTGCCTCCCGCTGTCGTCGGTACAGCTGTTGTCTGCTGCGTGCCGATACCACCGGTTTCCTTCACAATTCGTAGCTTGTCACCGGCATTGTATGCCCGTTCAACCTTGATATAGTTATCGTCGTCCGAGTACACAATCAAACCAGCGCTCTGGTAATTCACGGTTGGCATAAATGCGAGCTTCGTCGTAATGGTGTAGTCGTTGGAGGCTGGCGTTTGCAGCAGTATATCTTTCTCCGTACCGCTGGTTGCCCAGAGATCCCCAGGATCACTAGTAATCCGGAAGCTTCCTGGCTTCGCGCTCAGGCTCGTATGACCGTTGACTTGATTCAAAATGGTCCACTGGCTGCCAAGATCCGTACCATTGAAGCGGTCGGACTTATTTAACGTGAAATCCGGAAGTCGTCAAAGTCGGCATTGATCGCCGCCGCGCCGCCACTTCGCTGAGCATGCAGTCCCACCAGCACAGGGGCCGCCAATTGTATGGTTTCTGGTACACCGATAATCGTCCATGATGTTCCGTCCACGCTGAAGTAACCAGTAAAACTGCTACCTGCTTTGACCAGCTTCAAATAAACCAGATTGCTACTAATGGGATCCGATGTGATCTGTCTTCCTGTACTTGTCGTGCCGTTCTCCCTTATGAGACGAAAGACATTTCCGCCCTCAGCGACGTTATAAGCACGCTCGACCTTGATGTAGTGATCGTCATCCGTATAAACCAGCAGACCGGCACTTTGATAGTCAGCAGTCGGGTTGAAGGAAAGACGGGTTGTCAGCGCAAAGTCTTCGTAAGGAACCGACTGGACGAGCAAGTTTTTCTGGGTGTTGCCTGTTTTCCATATATCCGATGTGGTGACAGCGGAGATCCTAAGCTTGCCCGGAGCAGCGGTCAAGCTCCAGTTCGCCGGCTCCTCGCGTATCCATCTCCGGATTGAGAGCCGTCTGACCGAAATCATCAGTCCGGTTGCCTATGTTGACGAGGCGGACATCATCGAAGGAAGCTTTGCCGTTCATGGAGCCTATGCCAAACAAGCCTCCCTGGAATTCAGAATCTGATGCTCTTATCATCGTAATGTTATCGAAGCGGATTGTGATGGATCCGTTCCTCCCATCACGTTCAATAGCTATGGTATGGAAGGCATTGTCACTCAGCCAGTCGATGCCGTTTGAATCGGCCAATGTGGCCGCTGAACCTCCTTTGACCTTGTAAAGCCTCACGTTGGCAGCGCCATTGTCCAACTGGAGGAAATAGTAATTGTTCGCATCCTGATAATCGAATAAGACAACAGCGTTGGCATTGGGAGATATCGTGACATCATCCCCCAGCTTGGCTTTTAATGTCAGATTATACCGGTCCGCTGCAGAATCACCACGCAGTGCATATTCGCCGGGTCGCCCACCGCCCTGCACCGCATAGCCGGTCGCTGTAATCGAATAGGCATTGCCACTACCATTTGCACTGACTGCCCAACGACCTGTATTAAGCGGCGTCCAACCTGTGTTAGGTGTCGTACCTTCGAAGTCGCTAGACAGAGGTTAACACCAGGTGACATCGTCAGTTCAATGCTCCAATCCGCTACATCGTATGCTGCATCACTGTTTCGGTTTGTTACGAATGCAAGCACGTCACCCTTTGCAACCGTGATGGTCTCGGATATGGCATACCCGGTTGTGTCTGCCTTATCGACCGTCTGCCAGCCCGAGGTTGGCCATACATTGGCTGTGTTCTTTAACAGCTTCACACGAAAGCCGTCACCCTGCTCATAGGTGTCATGACTCGCTACACGGGCCGCTACTTGTACGGTACCGTCTGTTGGCGCAACCCACTTCTGCACAGCATCAGTTGATGAGCCCGGTATAACATAGTTCGAGGTAAAGGTTGGATCGCTGCTGTCGCCAGACCAATGTGGTGAAAGCAGCTGAGTGACATTGAAGTAATCAAAATCCGCGTTTGCAGTAACAGCTGTGTTCGTATTCATAGCTGCAAGTCCAATTCGGGGTGCGTCCAAAGGGATATGGAAAGAGCCGCTAAGTTGTGTCCAATCGGTTCCGTTTCCACTGTAGAAAGCTGTCAAGATCGGACCGACCTTCTTAAGTCGCAGATAAACATCCGATGAGCCGAATGTGTCTGCGGCGAAAATACCAGAATCGCGGAATATCGTCTGTGGGTCCTTCTGGTATTCGCGGATAAACCGGATGATTTTCCCACCATTCGTGCTATTGTAAGCCCGGTCCAGCTTGATATAGTTGTCGTCATCGACATACAGGATAAGTCCTCCGGACTGATAGTTGACCGTATTGTTGAAGGACACCTTCGTCTCCGCAATGTAATCCGGATATGCAGCACGCTGCAGCAGAATATTTTTTTGGTTATTGCTTCCCGCCCATGTATCACCGGGCTCGGTAATAATGCGCAGCTTACCCGGTGCTGCTGTCAATGACCAGTTCGCCGTCGGCGGCTTCGCCCACTGCCACTGGCTGTCGAGCGAAGTAGAAGCGAATGTATCCGATCCTACCGTGCCTGTGCCTGTACCAGCGGTGGCCCAAGTAAGCGGCGAACTCGCAAACGCGTCCTTTTCATAGAACCAGCCGCCAGCGCCTTGGGTTCCTTCAAAATCACGGTCAGCCGCAGACACGGATGTGGCTGCACGAGCAGCGAAAATATAGTCGCCATTACGCTCAAAGGCTGTCGATTTTCCATTTACTGTTACACTTGATACGGCAGGTGCATAGATCGCGATTGCTGAGACCGGACTGCTGTCAAGTACTAGATTGCTGCCGGTTAAGTCGAGTGTCGTTCCGTTCCACTTCACACCTAGATCATCCACCCGATCCTCAGATTGAATAAGGGGGACCCCGCCTCTCTTCAACGTCTTGCCTTCTGCAATTGAAGCAGATACCAATGTGCCGGACGACAGCTTCTCGATATATGCGAGCTTACCGTCATAGGCATATTCGTCGAACGAACGCTCCTTCATAGCTGAAGCTTCATGGGATAAGTAATAATATGCCGTATTGCCTCCTGCTCCCGCATTCAGATCGATCTTGAGCGCACTGGCGGTCTCAGCCGCAACCGAAGGCGTCGTTGTGAGCCGTGTGACCTGCACATTGCGGGCAACCCCAGTATCGGTCGGGTACAGCACCGTATCAAACGAAGCGTCGCCTGAGACGGATTTCCCATATTTGCCGAATTTCATATTTGGGACACTTGTACGGTCGTAATAGCCATCGTTCAGCGAAGCAGTCGTAAGCGCCGTTGGGTCTGCGGGAACGATCTGGATGTTCGGCTCACTGGCAAAATGGGAATTGATCTTTTTCGTAACCGGATCAAGTGTCGCATTCGCCCCAGGCAGCATATGCCAGTTCACTTCATAGCTGTTAGTGCCGCTGCCTACCACCCGGTCCGATACGATCCAGTAATCCGGTCTTAAGAACAGAACGCTTCGAGTATGGGCGAAGCCCGGTGTCGCATATGTCGTACCTTCAGTAAAATCAAAGGAACCGTTAGTTCGAAACCGGTCGATCGTATCCTTGTTTACACTGGAGATATCCTTGTACTTGTTCTGTGACAGCCCGTTGATACGCACTGTATTGTGTGATTCGGTGCTGTTGAACTGCCAATTCGAGACCGGATCTGAGCTCAGATAGGAGTTTACCCCCGTATCTGTCAGCAGCACTTTACCATAAGCATAGGCAATGACCGCGTTCTGATCCGGATGTCCGTGCGGGCCCGCACGGTTTGTGAAGTACATATATGAATCATCAGCATCCCAGCCGGAACGAAGCGTAACCGACAGGTTATCCGGATAGTAGCTGCTTGTATGCTTAGGCAGCGAGCCGATTCTTACCGAGTCAAGCACGCTGCCGACATACTTCAGTTCTTCGTCGCCAAAATCGTTGCCGATCTGCTTGAGTGTGGCGGCGAAGCTGGCGTAATGGCCATCTCCATAGACAGGATCATACCCATTCGGCAGCGTCGAATCCATTTGGAAATGCGCTAGCTTCAAGATACCGTTGCGCATGGTCTGCGTTACCTCCGTACCATTTAGATCAGCCAAACGCTTCATATCATAGAACGATTGCAGGGACACCATCGTATAGTTGTAAGACCCTTCCGCATACCCACCGTCAAGTGTGAGCAGTGACGTGATCAGACTGTCCATCCGCTGGTCAGCCGTCGATTTCCACAGACTGGATTCAGCAAATTCTGGAAAATAAACCGTCGTTGCATATAGTCCCTTCGTCTCGTTGACAGCCCAGTTGAAGCCTGTATAGCCCGCCGGGTCAACCGCCTGCCAATGTGCTGTCTGCCATAGCTGCTTTAAGAGCGCAGTATTCGCATCTGCATCCAACGAGGGTGAGCTCCGAATAATCTCATACACACGAGGCCAGACAAACGTGCGGAAGGAGACGTCCAGACTGCGCGGATAGTTATAGGAATCGATGAAGCCCTCCCCCGTATGGCTTGTGCCGATAGAATCCAACATTAACCGAAGCGTCTCGCTGGCATATAACTCATTAGGCGCCCCCACCGACACCGAGTTTGCGTAGGCAGCAGCCAATGGTCCGATGAACTGGAACCGACTTATAATCCAGTTATATTCGTTGAATGCCCCACTATCAGGCTGTGTCCAATTCGGGCCGGCCGCGATGCCGTTCCAGGAGAACGTATTGGCCGCTTGGTTGCTCCACTTCAGCGTTGTTTCGCCCCATGAGCTGTCGGTACGGATGACGAGAATATCCATCGAGCTGGTGCCCGCCGCCATTTTGCCATAAACCTTAAGTGTCGCTGATGTAATGTTGCCCGTAACACCTGATAAATCAAAAGATAGGTATGCCCTTCTTGTGTTTACGTCAAAAGGAGTACTCGCCGAAATGCCACTGTCCTGAACATACAGCAGATTGCCGCTGCCATAATTCACATCGGCATAAGCCCCTGGCCGTGTATAGGTATCCTTCGTAACTGTAAGTATCTGCGTTGAACCATCGTCAATCTTCAGCTCTAGCACAGGCTTGTTCAAAGCTTGCTCCCTGCTGTTGAATTGGGCTAGCTTCGTATCATCCTTATAACGGCCCATGAGGTAATAATTGACTTCTTTGGCACCATTGTTCAGCACTGATTTGACACCTCCAGTCACATCCGTCGATAGGATTGCGTCTGCAGAGCCGACTGTAAACGTATTTTCCTGATATTCCCCATAAGCCGTTAAAATGTTGTCCTTGACCAAATCAGCCAAGAAGGTCCCGCTCGTCGTCAAAGGAAAGGCGCCATGCCCCGTACGTGTCCGGTAGTATGACAACAAATTAGACTTCGCCAGCGTATAATTGCCTGCCTTTACGGCACTCTCTACACCGAGCAATGCGCTGCTATATGCATAGTTGATTTTACTTGCTGTCGTCCATGCTGAAGCTCCGGCGTTCCAGACACCAAAAAACTGTTGGTCACTCATCGTGCTTGTATCAGCAAAAGCCTCCGCTTTTGGAATCCAGCTTTGCGGCACGTAAGTTAGCATCGTAAGGATTGCTATGATTAGACTGAGAAGCAGTCCCTTCTGCCATGTCCATCGTCCCATGAATCCTCATCCCTTCTTTTTACAAATTAAATTACTTATCAAAGCGCCTAACTATCATTCCTTGATCGCACCCAACATCACGCCTTTTACGAAATAACGCTGTAGAAATGGATACAACAGCAGAATTGGCACTGTCGCTACTACAATTGTTGCGTACTTGATCGTTTCCTGAACAAGGCCTTTGTCGAAATCGCTGACCGTCGTAGTCATTGATTCCGTACTATTCGCAATCAGGATTTCCTGCAGCACTAGCTGAAGTGGGTATAAGTGGCGGTCGCGTAAATAAATCATGGCATCCATGTAAGAATTCCAATGCTGTACGCCATAAAACAGAGTCATCACCGCAAGAATCGGCAACGATACAGGAATAAAGACGCGGAACAAAATCCCGAAGTCATTCGCGCCATCGATGCGCGCTGACTCCTCAAGCGCAGCGGGCACCTGCTGGAATGAGGTGCGCATGACGAGTAGATTCCACGTATTGATAGCTGTCGGAAGGATCATAATCCAGCGGGTATCGAAAAGATGCAAGTTTTTGATAATGAGATATGTCGGAATTAGACCGCCGGAGAAAAACATTGTGAATACGATGGCAAACATGATTTTCCCGGAAAACAGCACATTGCGGCGAGACAAGGCATACGCTGCGAATGAAGTCAGCAACAAATTAAGCGATGTCCCCAAGATTACATAGAACAAAGTGTTGCCGTACCCGATGGTCATCATCGGATCGCGCAGGACGAGCTTATACGCCTGTAGACTGAGGCCGGCGGGAGCAACTAGTAGACCGCGATGCTGCATCAGCTCAGCCGGCGAGCTGACTGAAGCAAATACCGCATACATAAACGGATATAGCGTCACCGCTATCAGTCCCAACATGAATAGTACGTTAACTAGGTCGAATACCCGCTCGCCCAAAGGTCGGGTTCTAATCAAATCGGATCTCCTCCTACCAGAGTTTGTGCTCGCTCATACGCCGGCTCAGCGCGTTGGCTGTGAGCAGCAGAACGAAATTTACAAGATTATTTACGAGGCCGATTGCAGTAGAGAAGCCGTAATCAAACTGTAGCAGTCCTCGCCGGTAGACGAAGGTCGAGATGACATCAGACGTCTCGTAGGTGGTCGGATTGTACAACAGCAGAATTTTCTCAAAGCTGCCGCCCGACAACAGATGACCGACTCGCAGGATAAGCAGTATCATAATGGTCGGCATTATCCCCGGAAGTGTGACATTCGTCAGCTGCCTAAGCCGACCTGCTCCATCGACCTTCGCCGCCTCGTACAGCGACGGATCGATACCAGATATAGCAGCTAAATATATAATGGAACCCCAACCAACGCCCTGCCAAACACCAGACGATACATATATGGTACGAAACCATTGTGGGAGAAGCAGGTAAGAAATCGGCTTCACATCGAACCACGAAGTGATTTGGTTGATCAAACCGTCACTCGCCAAGAAGTCGACCATCATGCCTGCGATTACGACGATCGAGATGAAATGCGGCAGATAGCTGATCGACTGCACAATGTTCCGAAACAGCTTATTGCGCAGTTCGTTCAGCAAGAGCGCCAGCAAGATTGGCGCCGGGAAGCTGAAAATCAGATCGAACACGCTCAGCAGAAGCGTATTACGTACAATCCGCCAGAAGTAGTAGCTGTTATAGAATGAAACGAAATGCTTGAAACCGACCCAATCGCTGTTCCAAATACCTTTCGTCGGCATGAAGTCTTTGAACGCAATTTGCAGGCCGTACATCGGTGCGTACATGAATACGATGTAAAAGACAACGACGGGAAGCAGCATGAGATAGATATATTTGTTTCTCACCAAATCCTTCGTCACAGCTTGAAATGATAACGCTTTCATATCCATGTTCTCCTATTCGATTACTTATGTGGAACGCCCCGGTTGACGGCATTCGGCCGGGGCGAGCTTTTTTATCTTTTCAAGTAGCGGTCATATGCGGCTTGCTCAATTTTCAGAACATCCTGTAACCCCATCTTGTTTAATCTATCGACGAACTTGTCGAAACTCTCAATCGGCTCAGCGCCCATGATGAATTTATCAAACATTTCATCATTGTACGTTCGGACATCGGTCATAACAGCTGCCAACTTTGACGATTCATCCGATGAGAGTGATAGGGTCGGCAGCCATCCCCGGTTGTCTGCCTTCATCCATGTTGACAATGCATTCTTCTGCTGTGGCAAAGCAGCATTCTGCTCCATATAGCGCTTATCCTGGGAGATCGGAGCTCCGAAAGGTATCGCATATTTCGTCAGTGCTACACCGAATGCAAGCCCATCCTTATTTTTCATGACATCATCTGAATACTTCGGATAGCCGTTGTCCATCGTATAGCTCTTGCCATCGATACCGAAGTTGAACAGAATGGCGCCTTTTTCACCATATTTGTAATCCAGCCACTTGACTGTTTCGATAATATGTTTATTGTTCTTGGATATTGCCGCTCCAAGCCCGTTGAAGATAGGCTCCTGCTGGCCGAGCACCGGCTTGTCGCCCTTCTTCAATGTCGGGTAAGGCGCCCCTACCAAGTCGAATGTCGGATGTTTGCCGTTCATTGCTGCAAGGTACGTTCCGATGCCACCACCTACGGTCACCTCGGTCGCACCGACCAGATCCCCGGTTACCTTAGCATTCTTCTGCTTATCGTCTGTCGCCGCATAATCGGGATCGATTAAGCCTTCTTTATACCAGCTGCGCATCGTTGTGAGAAATTCCTTGAATTGTGGCTGCAAAGCACCATACTGCACCTTACCAGTCGCCGTATCTAGATAGAAGTCGTTGCGGATTCCCCATGCGTTCAGGATGTCGTTGCCCCAGTTCATTTTGCCCTTTTGGAATAACAGAGGAATTTCATCTGGCTTGCCATTGCCGTTCGGATCTTTTTCCTTGAATGCTTTCAGCACCGTATGCCATTCTTCAATTGTCGTTGGGACCTCCAGCTTCAGCTTGTCAAGCCAATCCTTGCGCAGCGCGAGTCCATAGTACGTCAGCAGATAGGGATCATTGCGAATAAACGGGAACGAATAGATCTCTCCGCTGTCCGTCGAAATTTGCTTGCGGATTTCCGGGTTCGCATCCAGCAGTTTCTTCAAATTAGGTGCGTATTTATCGATGTAATCATTTAACTTGATGATCGCTCCATTCTTCAGTGCGTTCTGTCCACCGCCAGGGTAGCTGTTCCAATTCCATTCAATGACGTCCGGATAGTCCCCAGAGCTAAGCATCAGATTGAACTGGTTGGCTTCCTGTCCTGCTGTCGGGTGCTTATAATCCGCATGAATTCCTGTGATTTTTTCCAGCTCTTTGTATGCTTCCATATCATTTAAGCTGTTCATGCCGCTGGGCCGATTTGTAGACAGTTGAACGAAGTAGCTAAGCGTAAGCGGTGAGGATACGATCTTGCCATCGGGCAGCGCTGCGGGAGCAGCTGTAGATGCTGCAGCGCTAGGTGAAGCGCCTCCTCCTTCCTTCTTATCCCCGCTACAGCCTGATGTGAGAACTGCTAATGAAATCACCAGCATGGATGCCGTTACGATACTAAACCTGTTCCGCCCCTTCTTGCTGTCTCGTAATTCACTTTGAACGCTCATTTCGTTTTTTTCCATCGATTGAACTCCCCCTTATCATTCGAATTGGGCCGCCTCTTAAAGCGTTCGACCTTGCTTCGATTGTATCGCCTCGTTCTGTAGGTTTGGTATGGTCTACTTCTAAGTTTAACGAACCAATTGCAAGATTTCGGGCTATCGGAATCGCATATCATTTATCCGTTTGTAAACTTGATCGGTATGCACCTGGAGTAATCCCTTCATATTTCTTAAAAAAGCGGATGAAGCCGATATCATTAGCGTAACCGACCTTCGCAGCTACCTGCGCGATCGTCATCGATTGATGCGTGAGCAACTTCTTTGCTTCGCGAATGCGCACCTCGGCCACATAGTCAGTCAGACTTTGCCCGCTAGATTTCTTGTATACGGCTGAGATGTATTGCGGAGTCAGATTGAAATGATCGGCTATCCAGTTGACGCTTAGCATATTTTCGCCGAAATTGGCTTCGATATATTGTTTGATGCCGTTTTGCAACAGTTCGTTTGTATCGCTTCGCCTTTCCTTGAGATTAAGGCAAATGGTTCGATAAGATTGTTTCAATTCCGCAAATGCGGCATGCGTGGATTCGCTAACGGCCGCACGTTCGATTGAGGCGATCCGCTCTGCCAAAGTCGATTTCAGATCCGGATAGCTCTGCACGATCCGAAGCATTGTTGCCGTAGCAGTAACGAGCAAATAGCGACCTAGCTCAGGCGAGATGCTGCGCGTAGTGAAATTGTCATCATACAAAGCGTCAAGCAGCTTATCCACTTTGTCGGCCTCCCCTGCTTTCACCAGATTGACAAGCTGCTGCTCCACCTCAAGCGGATAATAGAAGTAGGATTCTTCCGTCGAAGCTTCCGTATTGCGGTCCGTTTCGGTTCTCCGCGCAAGGACGATCCGTTCGTCGAGCTGTTTAAGCGCATCTCGGAATGCTTCTCCGATTCCCTCTGGATCCTTAGCTACCCCGCTGATCCCGACTGACAGCTTTATCCGGAAGCGGCTCTCCAGCAATGCGGTCAGCTTCACTGCCATCTCTTGCATTTCCGCTTTGGCCATGCTCAATCGTTCAGTACGCAGGTTGATTAGAACCGCAACTCTGCCGCGATCGAGCTCGACGGGAAAGCCGAGATGATGCTCGCCTACAAGCTCACCGGCGATATTAGATAGGATAAAACCAACAAACGGCCATTCCCGTTCCCCGCCACCTTGCGCGAAGCCACTTATATCACCTGCATCTATCAGAATTACAGCAAATGACGAAGAAATGAACGAAATGCCAACAAAAGCCAGCGATTCCGGCTCCAATTCAGCAGGCTGCACGTATCCTCGTATAAGTCTCGTCAAGAAGTTGACGCGAAGAATTGGCGCTTGTTGAGCCAGCATGCCACGCAGCTGTGATTCCGTCAGACGTGCCGACTCAATCGTCGATCGGATCAGCTCAAATTCACCGATGCCAGTTTCCTGTTCGGATCCGCTCCACTTACGGATAATCCGAACAACATCCCGAACGGGTATATAATTTCGGTAGGCAAGATATAACGAGGCTGCTCCACCTCCGAACGCGCAGAGCGAAAGCAGGAGTATCGCCCATCGCTTGACAGCGTATACTTGATCGAGGAACACGGCCTGGGGGACAACGTAAACATATTTCCAGCCGTTCACAGCGGATGTTGTATAGGTCACGATCTGTGATTGTCCGTCCATAATCTCCTCAAGCTTTCCGTAATCGTTCGCCATATTCTTATAGAATAAGGAGATTCCGCTTCTTGTATCAGCTGTTGAGCTAATAACCCGGTTCTGTTGGTCAAGGATATAAATCTCCCCACGATTAACGGATGCCAGCTTGTCGAATAAGCTTCGGAATTGGCCCTCATCAATCATGACAATCAAGGAACCCTTAACTGTTGAGGAATCGCCGAACGGCAGTGATTGCCGATAAACAATAAACGGCTTCGTGCTTCCATTATCCATCCGAACAGAAGCCGCCGGTTCATAGAAACGTAATGCCGGTTTCTTTAACTCTGTCACCCAATCAGCGCTTGTTTTACCTTCGAACCGGTATACGTGATCGAATACGATTTCTGGTGTAGACTTGACGTTAGGGCCGATAATGAGACGGTTGTTGATATCATAGATGTAAAAGTCGTGGATCAGCCTGCTTAAGTTTTTGAAACGCTGCAGATCGTTCGTAAATTCAATGATGGAGTAGGCATCCTGATCACTAAATGAGCCTTCGTGATTAAACAGCCAGCCGAGACGCGGGTGAAATGCAATCTGCTGCTCCAGTTGCTCGATTTCCTTCAAACGTCCGTCCGCCACTTCACGCAGTTGCTCCAGCATGGCGGCGTTGGTGTTGTCTACCGTATGCTCCACGACCGTTTTTGCTTTCCAATACAGGATTGAACCGATGACAATTGCGAGCAGCAGCACGGCGATGTAAGAGCCGAACAGCGCCATCATCATGCTGCTGGAACGTTTGCGGGATGGAAGCTTGAAGCGGTTCGGTTTCATATCTTTTGTAGACCCCCCGTGGTTACATGCTATCGTTTTCTTCTATGCCGAACGGTATCAATGTTCTTTGTCAACGTGCGTCCATTATCTACTGGAAGACCACATCCGCCAGTTAAGGCCTATCGCTTTGAAGAGTGCTTCCATGTAGAAAAAGTCGCCCCATATGGTGTACATATGGAATTGCCCCTCTTCCGTTCTTCCGTAGCAGGATGACATAATGCCGTTTCGTTCCTTTTCCCCTGCACTTGAATACGGCATAAGAGCCTGCAGCATATCGTTCGCTCTACTCCGATAGTAATCGGCCTGAACAGTGTCGTCCAGCGATTCTGCCAAATCGAACATACCCGATATTGCTATTGCCGATGCCGAACAATCATGAAGTTGGATTGCCCCGTCAGGCAGACGGAAGTCCCAGGGCGGAATGAGACTCTCTGGTGTATGCTTGATAAAGTAATCCGCCATCGCAGCAGCAGCATCTCGAAATTCCATTTTCCCGACTAACTCGTAGGAAAGCTGAAAGCCGTAAACTCCCCAGGCTTGTCCCCTCGACCATGTCGATTCGTCTCCATAGCCGTCCTCGCAAAAGCCGCCGATAGGATTCCCACTTTCAGGATCGAAATCAAATGTATGATAGGTGGAGAAGTCATGGCGCAGAAGGTGTTTACGTGAGTTCTCCGCATGGGAAAGTGCTGCCTCGCGGTACTTTGGGTCGCCGGTCAGCGCGGAAGCGGAATACAGCAGTGTCAGATTCATCATGCAGTCAATGATGATTTTGCCTCGACGAATATCGGATTCGACTGGCCCCCAAGCGCGTATAAATCCCCCATTTACATGGTATCGCGCCAGCAGCTTGTCGGCCGCATCCACAGCCAATTCCTTATACTTAGAGCTCCCGGTCAACCGGTACATTTCCACTGCATACAATTGATACAGGAAACCAAGGTCATGGTCCGTATATCCGGTTTCCAGTCGTTCTTGGTACAAGGACAAGTAGCCATGCAAGTACATTAGATACTTCGGGTTATTTGTGTATCGGTAAGCCATCGCAACCATTCCGGTCCAAAATGATCCCGTCCAGCTGCCGTCCTCCGAGAAATGTTCGGCATATCGTCCATCCCGATGAATATGTGGGAAACGATGGCCGTAGTCTTCCAAATTTCTGTCAATTTGCTGTATGATACTTTCGATTTCCAACTCGTATATCCTCTTCACTTCTTTTCTCCTCCTAGTACGCATGCGAATGGTGCGCAGCACTTCGCTTACTTCAATTGTATCAAGCCGCCTCTCCCCGACGAACTATACGTTGTTAAGATCGATAACCCATTGCCAATATCGGAGCGCCTCTATTCATTTGGTGGCAGTCACGTGTAGCCCAAGCCACCGCTCCGAGAGCGCATGGAGTATCTCTTTAGATGGACCAGTAACCGAACAGAGATGATTCTCCTGTTCTTGAGGTCATGGTGCTTCTGAAAGAGCTGGAACAGGAACTTGAAATTGCATGGAGAGACAATCAGATAAATGAATGGATAAGAGCATAAAGAGAACGATAGATCATTACGTTAACGGGAAACGATAGTTTAACAATAAGGGGTTATTTACTTTTAACAACTACCCTAAGGAAAGAGAACTAGGTTATGCTATTTACGATCTACATTCCTCTCAGATTTATTTCCAACTGAAATCAGCAAAATAGCGCATCTACGTTCCCTTCTGGAAGGAATGTTTATGCGCTATATGTTCAGTCATTAATATGATAAGAGAGTGTCCATCTTTTCCCACAACACAAGCCCCTGCTCACTCTCCGACCAAGGGATAAAATGTGACTGCATCACGTCATGCCAGTTCTCTGGAGCAATCGGTGCAAGCCATCTCCTTCTCGTCGCCCCGTGCTCAAACACGGGTGACGGACGTTCGTGATAGGAGAAGATCAGATTCTCGTGCGCTCCGATCATATAGGTCGGATTAAAGCAGCTCGGTTTCTCCTCCTGCAAAGCGTAATGATAGAAGATATAGCTGCTGTACTTCAACGGGTTCAGACGCGCAAGCATCCCGATTCGCTCACGGCCGCCATTTTCTCTGGCTTCCCTCGTCTCCGGCTCCCCATCGTGGTAAATATCGAGAATCGGAACTGCATACCTCTGCGTGCCTCCATCACCCGGCCATGTCTCCAGCATCTGCAGACACGTTGTTGGCCATTCCCATTCCAAGCATTCGCTCGCCGTTTCGAAATAAAGGAATACACCGCTCCCCTTCGCGAAAATCGAGCAGCTCAACATACCCTGCACGCGAAGTTCGCCCTGCCAGTCTTCAGCTGCTTCGGCTAACGCGAGTGAGAAGCTCGCTTCGCATCCTACCTTCACCTGTGCCCTATACATCCTTCTCATCATGTTAGTATCGGGTAAAATCGGCTTGCGTTGCCCGCGCGAATCATTCCCTTCTCCTCCTCTGTAAGGTCATCAGGAAGCACGGCTTCGAACAAATCGATGACGTCCCCATAGCCGCCTGCTTGTAGTGCCACAGGCCAATCGCTGCCAAACAGCAGCCGATCACTGCCGAACAACTGAAGCAACTGATCGATGTATGGCCGAAGCCTTTCAGGATGAAATCCACCTGCCATCGTGATCATACCGGACAGTTTAACCGCCACGCAGGACAGCTGGGATAGCCGCTCCATGCCTATTCGCCACGGCTCTATTCCCTGCCCACGAATGTCTGGGCAGCCCAGATGGTTGACGACCGCCTTGAGCAGCGGCAGCTCCTCTAAATACGATGCTACATCTGAGAGGTCTTGGGGCTTTACGAGCAGATCCAGCGTTAGTCCAGCCTGCATCAAAGTGGTTAGGGCCAACCGTAGTTTGTTCTGATCGGTCTCTGACCGTTCAGAACGAAATGCGCTGCCGCCAAGTCTGATGCCGGTAAAGCGCGGATCAGCCTTCAAGGACATGATCTCTTCGTGAAAAAGATCCGAGAACGGATCGAGCCCTCCGCTCACGCCGGATATTACCGGCCAGGCTTGCGCCAGCTCCAGCAGGAATGCCGATTCTTCTGCCGTAACGGCAGCCTGTACGGCTACAAGCCCCTTCACACCGAAAGCGCCCAATTCCGAGAGCAACTGCTCCGGCAAGTAATCCTGATAGAGTAGCTCATTCTCGGGCTTCAACCAGCCGTAATCACCACGTGATGGCTTCCAAAAGTGAACGTGGCTGTCTATATACATGGCACTTCGCCTTCCTGCCCCTTACGGCCAGCCAGCAGATCGGCGGCATACGGATTCGGCCATGGCATCTCATAGCTCGGCGTATTGACGTAACGCTTCATGCCGAGCTTCAACCTGATGCCGGCGCCTTGCTTTAAATGAATCGCCAGCCATTTGCCTTTGAGCTCCATGTGCGAGCCTTGCACCGGGCCCCCATCTGCGTCGATTCGCTCGGCACTAGTGAATTCGTGCTCGCCGAAGCCCCCTGCCTGAATGACGACCTCACGTTCGTCATATAAGCTGGTGTTGCAGAGCTGCAGCGTCACGCCGTCCGTTGTAAGCGCCTCCACTAGCGCAGATACACCAACCGGAAGACCTGGCCGTCTTTCCTGTGAGTCAAAGTAGCGCACTCGCGCATGCTGTAGACCGCCGTGCGAGATATGCATCGGCCCTCCCAGTGTCAGTTGTACTAGCGACTCAAAATAAATCGGGCACATTTCCTGCCAGATATGAATGTTAGAAAAATCACCGTCAGCAAAGCCGCTTTTCCATCCGTGCGGGTCGCCTTGCTCCGAGCGCATTCGCTCCAGCTGTCGACCGACCAGCTCCATATTGGCGGCCAATATCCGCTTCGGATAGTCGGGGTTGAGCCCCCGAATGTACTGGAACCAAGGCTCTGTATTGCCAATATAGTGCTTCGTTTCCCTTCCTGTCCGGCTGTCCCTTCCCGATACGACAGGCACAGTAATTTCATTCCAATCATGATCTTTCGGAATTCGCTCAAGCCGCTCTAAATCCTCGTCGGCCATGGACATCGTCCACAAATAGACCGGGTACTTCGGCAGTGCCTTCCGCCAATCGTACCAGCCGTTATCCCCATGCTTATTCGGCACGAGTACCTGGCCATTCTCTTCCCGCCGCAGCGCCCAGTTAGCATCTAGCTGAGAACGGGCTAACTCAAGCTCGTTCATGTCTCCCGTAAGCAAAACGGCATTCATACACGCGTTCGTCAACGGCTCAATGATGGTCATAAATCCATGCGGCCATCTCCAACCGTAGTAGCCTCCCCACCAGTTGCCCTCGTTGTACTCACCGATTACGCCTGTCAGTCCGATATTGTCGGGAATAACTCCTCCGTTATGGCGGGTACGCTCTTCCCATGCTGCGAGATAATCAACCACCCAATCGCGATATACTGTGTCTCCATTATGCATGAATGCGTGCGCAATCAGTCCGGTTGCATTCAAATTCAGCGGGACGTCTCCCCGGTTCATTCGCTCATTCATCATCGCAATCAGGTTCTGATATACATCATCGTTGGACCAAGGGCATTTGCCGCTCGCAAAATCGACACCAGGAATATCTTCATATGGTGCAGGATAATGGTCGAGAATGCTGCGATGCGTGACCCAATCCTCTTCCGACACCGTGAAACGCGGACCCTTGCTTCCGGTCAATGGTGACCGTATAAGCTTCTGTGCTTTATCATAATTAGGAGCTTCCGGATCGTCTCCCATATACATACTGGCAAAGCGCACTGCTCTCTGCTTGTCTTTCGTTGTAACAGGGCCAGCTAGTCCGAGAAAGTAGAGAAATAAATACCCTTCACCGTGATGCATCCAATCATAGTAAGCATCGAATTCTCGGTGAATTTGCCCATACTCGGTCCATTGCCAAGTAATCCCTTCCCAAATCTTACGCGATACTTCATGGAGCTCACGACTGCCCCCTAACACGTAGAGCAGCGCTAGATTCATGAAACCTTCATAGGGGTCATCCGAGCCGTCCATACCCGGCCATTCTTTCTGCCAGATCAGACTTCCATCCGGCTGTGTGTAACGCGCCACAAACTCCTTCGCCGCCTGATTCAGCGTAGCAAACAACCACTGTTCCTGTAGCGCCCACTCTGGAGGAACCATTCGCTCCTCCGCTACAATCCTTGGCAGCATGCTTCCTTGTGTGTTCACTTCGCTTCCTCCTTCTCCGCCGGAAATAAACTTCTGCCCTGAAATAAGTCATACACCGTTTTCAGTTCCTCTGGATCCAATCCCCGCCCATCGCAAAATGCCAAGTTCGTGCGCAGCACATCCGATGTGGCAGCCCCCGTCAAGGTAACGTGAATGTCAGGATGCGACAGACTGAAACGCATGGCTGGCTCGACGAGACCGTGCGGCTCTCTTTTACGCAAAAACTGGAGCTGATCCATCCGCTTCGTTGCCTCGTACACGAGGTTAGGCCTCAAAAACAGTGCCGGCGTATCGGCAAGCAAGCCGAGTCCGAGCACGCTACCGTTGATAACACCGATTTCCTTCTCTGCTGCGAGCGGCAGCAGTAAGTCCTTCGCCGTATGATCAATCAGCATATATCTCGTATAAAACTGGATGCTGTCAAAGCGATTTAGCCGAACATAACGCTCCAGAAGTGATAATATCCTTGTTGAAACGCCGATAAATCGAATCTTTCCATCTTCTCGCAGCTTCTCTAGCGCAGGTAGCGTTTCGCTTACAATCGTTTCATAAGGAACCTGCTCCACATCGTGAATTTGCAGCAGATCGATCCAATCCGTTTGAAGCCGTTCCAGACTATCCTCAACGGAGCGAATCGTCGTCGCATAATCGAACGATTCTCCCGGACCCACTGCCTTCGATGCCAAAACAACCTCATTTCTTCTGCCGCCGTTCAGCGCCCTACCAATTCTGAGCTCCGACTGACCTCTGCCGTAGCTCGGTGCCGTGTCGATAAAATTGATTCCGCTGTCTAAGGCCTCATGGATCATCTTCTCGACATCATGTTCATCCGCAGGTCCAAAAACCCCTCCAAGGGGCGCGCCGCCAAGCCCGAGTTTCGATACACGAAGTCCGGTGCGGCCGAATGTAGTATACTCCATTTGAATCCCTCCTACTGTAAATTGTAGTGTTCATCCTTTATAATCAAAATAGCCAGAGTTCCCCATCTTATGGCATATCTTCTCTATTTGAGGAAGAGGCGAAAGCAAACGTGGAATTTATTTATACAGAACCGATCGGTTTGACCGATCTGGCGGTGCTCGAGGTCGGCACGCAAAGTTGCCTGCCTGACATGTCATTCGGACCCTCTGTAAGAGATATGTATATCCTTCACTACATTCACAGCGGATACGGCACTTACTCAACAGGAGGCAGAACGGAACCGATTGGCCCAGGTGAGCTGTTCCTTGTCATGCCTGACACCGTACATTCCTATTGTGCCGAATCGGATGAGCCCTGGCGCTACTCGTGGTTCGGCTTCGTCGGGACATTGGCCCCCCGTCTAGTCGAACTGGCCGGATTCACCGTCTTGTCTCCTGTTCGGACGGCTGACTCGTCACTGTCCGTTGAATCTCTTTTTGGCAATTTAATGAGCCTGCGCAACGAACCGGCCAAAGAGCTCCTTTTGACCGCTCTGCTGTACCAAATATTCGGTACACTCGCGATACCGGACGATGCGCCCCCGCTAAGAGCCGATGTCGGACACCACATACGTAATGCCGTTTCCTTTATGAACACCCGCTATGCCGATCGCATCAGTCTTAACGAAATCGCTGACTATGTAGGGCTGGACACCAAGTACCTATGCCGTCTTTTCCAGCAACGTCTGTCCATGTCCCCGTACCGGTATTTGACCGATGTTCGGATGAGAAAAGCTTGCCGCCTTCTCCGCAGGCAGCTTCTCGGGATCGCTGAAATTGCTCTATCCGTGGGCTACCAAGACCCCCTGATGTTTTCGCGCATGTTTAAACGAACCATTGGTCTTTCCCCAACTGCTTACAGGGAGAAGGCGAAATTGGAGAGCGGAACTGGGATTTAACTGGAAAATATACAGCTATTTTCGAGGAATTTCCTCGAATATTCGATTTAACTGTAAAACATGTAGTTAAAATTGCCGTTGTTGCTCAGATCGGGTAAAATGGTCAAAATTAACTGCAGGTTTTCCATCTATTCTGCGTTTATAAGGAAAATCCCAATATTTAACTACAGAAAATCCATCTATTCACCTGGCGCACAGGAGATTTAAGAAACTCACATCAGATCAACTTACTTTTCTGACTCAGCAAGACAAACTTCTAACTCAACTTTCCCACTCCATTCACGAAAAAAGCCCACTATAGCACAATCGCTTTAGTGGGCTTTATAGTCAATCAAAATCGTAACGCTGTTCCTTGAAAGGATCACCATACATATGGTAGCCATTCCGCTCCCAAAATCCCGGCTTATCCTTCGCCATAAACTCAATGCCACGCAGCCATTTGGCACTTTTCCAGAAATATAGATGCGGTACGACCATTCGCACGGGTGCTCCGTGGTCAGGTGTCAGCAGCACGCCATTATGTCGGATGCCTAGAAAAGACGTCTCCAACAGGAAATCTTCCAGTGGCAGATTCGTCGTCCAGCCATGCTCCGCATGCAGCATCACATGGGTTGCTTCAGGTTTCAGCTTCACTTTACTCATAAGCTCCGACACAGCAATGCCTTCCCATACATTGTCCAGCTTGGACCATGTGGTCACACAGTGAATATCGTTAGCAAATTCCTTACGCGGCAGTGCCATAAAATCCTTGTACGAAATGGTGAAATCTTCCTCCACCAAACCGAACAAACGCAAATCCCATTTGCTCATATCGTTGTAGTAGGGCACGGACCCATAGTGGAGCACAGGCCAGCCTTGTGTCAGCGTTTGCCCAGGAGGAACACGATCGTTCGGATCCTGAGGCAGCTTTTGCCCAAATTGCATGGAAAAACCTCCATCCGTTCTACTTACATCTTCATTGAGACAACCTAGTCGTTACCGATATAGGAGCCGTATTCCGCAGCGCTCAATAAGCCTTCCAATGCTTCTGGTCCTGAGATTTCAACCTCAACCATCCAGCCTTCACCGAACGACGCATTGTTAACCAGCTCTGGCGAGCCTTCCAATGTGCTGTTCACAGCTGTTACTTTGCCTGATACCGGACAGAAAATATCCGAAACCGTTTTGACCGATTCCACACTCCCAATGCTCTCATTCGCTGTTACAGCAGCGCCCACTTTCGGAAGCTCTACGAATACAATATCTCCTAATTGATCCTGTGCAAAATCGGTAATCCCTATGCGAACCACCGTATCCGATAGCTTCTCTACCCACTCGTGCTCTTTGGTGTATAACAAATTGGCTTGTACGTTGCTCATCAGTCCACGCCTCACTCACTTACAAATTTTGCTTTTAGCTTAATCTACTGTGAACATCAAAGTCAAGATAGACGTCCCAGAAGCAGTGAAACGAGCATGCAGCCCCTCAACTGACCTTCCATATCAAAAGTTATTGTTGACAATCCACACCAATTTAGACACATAATGAAGTTAAATATGGCTAATTAAATATTGGCGAATGAGGATACAGGGAGAGACTGCTGAGCATAATGGCGGCGCCGAAGGAGTAAGCCCGGAGCGGTGAATCTCTCAGGCAAAAGGACCTGTATCGGACGCGACTCTGGAGAGCTTCGAACACTCGTTATTCACGGGAAATCGGACACCCAAGGGGAAACTTAACGATGGAATGTATAGATTCTACCGTTCTAGGCAACTCTCAGGTATAAAGGACAGGGGCAAAAGGTATGTTTGTGTTGCATACTTTTTGCTCCTATTTGTGTTTCCGAAATATAACCAACGGTAAATAAGTCCAATGAAAGTGAGGTTATTTACATGCTGAAACGAACACCGCTCTTCCCGATTTATGCGGAATATGGCGCGCGAATCATTGATTTTGGCGGCTGGGAGCTGCCCGTACAGTTTACTGGCATTCAGAAGGAGCACGATGCCGTCAGGGGGCAGGCCGGGCTTTTTGATGTGTCACATATGGGCGAAGTACGTATTCAAGGCCCGGATGCTTTCGCATTTTTACAACGCGTTACGACGAATGATGTGTCCAAACTGGTGGAAGGCCAGTGCCAGTACAGCCTCCTCTGCTACCCGAATGGCGGTGTGGTTGATGATCTGCTCGTTTATAAGTTCAGCGCTGATGACTACATGCTCGTTATCAATGCATCGAATATTGAGAAGGACGTCGCTTGGCTGCAACAGCATCTTGCAGGTCAGGTAGAACTGACCAATGTTTCTGAAGAGACTGCCTTGCTGGCTCTGCAAGGTCCAAAAGCTTTGACCATTTTAGCTAAATTGRCAGACGCACCGATTCAGACGTTGAAAACCTTTCATTTCCTCCCTGATGTGAAGGTAGGAGATGTGACAACGCTGCTCTCTCGTACTGGGTATACAGGTGAAGATGGCTTTGAGCTATATGTTGATCAAAAGGATGCGATTACGCTCTGGCGTTATCTACTCGAAGCTGGTGCTGAGCATGGGCTCATCCCGACAGGTTTAGGAGCTCGAGATACGCTTCGCTTTGAAGCGCGACTCCCTCTTTACGGACAGGAGCTATCTTCGGAGATTTCGCCCCTTGAGGCGGGGCTTTCCTTTTTTGTAAAGCTGGATAAAGGCGATTTCATAGGGCGGGATGCCCTGCTCAAGCAAAAAACAAACGGTGTACCCCGTAAGCTTGTCGGTATTGAAATGCAAGAACGTGGCATTCCACGTCCTCATTACGCCGTATACGCCGAAGGTAAACAGATTGGTGAGGTAACAACAGGTACGCAATCTCCAACGTACAAAACCAATGTTGGCTTAGCTTTGATCGATGCCGCGTATAGCGATTTAGGTACGGATGTGTATGTCGAAATCAGAGGCTCGCAAGTGAAAGCAACTGTAGTCTCTACCCCTTTTCACAAAAAGAAATAATTCCCGAATCCGGGTCGGAAGGAGCATCTTCGGTTATGAAACATCGTTATTTGCCTATTACGGAGCAGGATCAAAAGGAAATGCTGAAGACCATCGGCATCTCCTCCATGGAAGAGATGTTTAGCGATATCCCGCAGCAGGTGCGGTTTCAGGGCGATCTGCAAGTGGGGAATGCCCTCAGCGAGCAGGGATTACTCCGATATATGCGCGAGTTGGCGGGGCGCAATGCGGATTTCCAGCGCTACGCCAGCTTCCTCGGCGCTGGCATCTACGATCATCACCTTCCGGTGGTGATCAATCATGTGATCTCACGCTCAGAGTTCTACACAGCGTACACGCCTTATCAACCAGAAATTAGCCAGGGGGAATTGCAGGCGATTTTTGAATTTCAGTCGTACATCTGTGAGCTCACCGGCATGGCCGTGGCGAACGCCTCGATGTACGATGGCGCAACAGCGCTGGCCGAAGCCGGCGCGCTTGCCAGCGGCGCGACGAAGCGCAGCCGTCTGCTCGTGTCCCGCGCGGTGCACCCGGAGGCGCGCGCCGTCTTGCGCACGTCCGCCCGCGGGCTGAACTTGGACGTCGTCGAGATCTCCGTGACCCCCGAAGGTGTCACGGATCTGGACGATCTCGCGTCCAAGCTCGAGAGCGACGCAGCCGCCGTCATCCTCCAATCGCCGAATTTCTTCGGCTGCTTGGAGGATCTCGCGGCTGTGGAGCCGCTCGCGCACGGCGCGGGCGCACTGCTCGTCGTGAGCGCGAATCCGCTCACGCTCGGGCTGCTCGAAGCGCCGGGCAAGCTCGGCGCCGACATCGTCGTCGGCGATTGCCAGCCGCTCGGCATTCCAGCTGCGCTGGGAGGGCCGAGCTGCGGCTACTTCGCCGTCGCGGAGAGCTGGATGCGCCGCATGCCGGGGCGCATCGTGGGCCAAACCGTGGACCGCGATGGCAAGCGCGGTTTCGTGCTTACGCTGCAAGCGCGGGAGCAGCATATACGACGTGAGAAAGCCACGTCGAACATCTGCTCCAACCAGGCGCTTCTCGCGCTTTGCGCATCCGTGTACTTGTCCACGATGGGCAAGCAAGGCATTCAAGACGTTGGCACACTCAACGTCCAGAAGGCTCATTACGCGGCGAATCGCCTCACCGCGTCATCCAAACTGGAGCTGCCGTTCACTGGCAGCTACTTCAATGAATTTGCCGTCAAGCTGCCAGACGGCACGAACATCGAGGAGCTGAATCATCAGCTCCTCCAGCGCAATATCATCGGCGGCTACGATCTGGGCCGCGACTATCCCGAACTGGCCGGCCATATGTTAATCGCCGTCACCGAGCAACGAACACGCGAAGATATTGATGCCTTCGCAGCCGCATTGGAGGAACTCGTATGAACAACGAAAAAGCTCTTATTTTCGAAATGAGCCATCCTGGACGCGTCGCGTATTCCTTACCCGAATCAGATGTTCCCGATGTGAATATCGATGAACTGCTTCCGGCCAAGTTTCGGCGGCAGCTCGAACCTGACCTGCCCGAAGTGTATGAAGTCGATGTCATCCGCCACTACACGGCGCTTTCTCGCCGTAACTTTGGGGTAGATAATGGTTTCTATCCGCTAGGCTCGTGTACGATGAAATATAATCCCAAAATCAACGAAGACGTCGCCCGCTTCCCCGGCTTCGCCCATATTCACCCGTATCAGCCGGAAGAATCGATACAAGGAGCGATGGAGCTCTTGTACAATCTCCAGCATGATCTCGAAGCGATCACGGGAATGGATCGCGTAACTTTGCAGCCTGCGGCTGGCGCACATGGTGAATGGACGGGGCTTATGATGATCCGTGCTTATCACGAAAGCCGCGGCGAGCATCGGACCAAGGTCATTTGTCCCGATTCGGCGCATGGCACGAATCCAGCCAGTGCAACGGTTGCTGGGTTCCAAACCGTGACAATCAAATCCGATGATCGCGGCCTCGTGAATCTTGACGAATTGCGCCGTACCGTCGGTTCAGATACGGCCGCGCTCATGCTTACGAACCCGAACACACTCGGTTTGTTCGAAGAACAGATCGTCGAGATCGCCGAAATCGTGCATGCCGCAGGCGGACTGCTCTACTATGACGGCGCGAACGCGAATGCCATTATGGGCATCACGCGACCTGGGGACATGGGCTTCGATGTGGTCCATCTCAACCTGCACAAAACCATGAGCACCCCGCACGGCGGAGGCGGCCCTGGCGCTGGCCCTGTCGGCGTCAAAGAGCGGCTAATTCCGTTTCTGCCAACGCCACTTGTCGCCAAGCGCGAAGATAACAGCTACTATTTTGACTACAACTATCCGCAGTCTATCGGTCGCGTCAAAGGCTACTACGGCAACTTCGGCATCCTCGTTCGTGCCTACACGTACATTCGTACGCTCGGTCCGGAAGGCTTGCGCAAAGTATCCGAATACGCTGTGTTGAACGCCAACTACATGCTAGCTCGCTTAACGCCTTATTTCGACGTACCCCATCCCCGCTTCTGTAAGCATGAATTCGTGCTGTCCGGAAATCGTCAGAAGAAGCTGGGCGTACGTACACTCGATATTGCCAAAAGGTTGCTCGACTTCGGCTACCACCCGCCAACGATCTACTTCCCGCTCAGCGTGGAAGAATGCATCATGATCGAGCCGACGGAAACGGAAAGCAAGCAAACCTTGGATAGCTTCATCGATACGATGATCGCCATCGCCAAAGAAGTAGAAGAGAATCCAGAGTTGGTTAAAAATGCCCCATATACAACTGTCGTCAGCCGGATGGATGAGGCATTGGCCGCTCGGAAGCCGGTTCTGAACTGTACGTGCGGATAATCGTCCCGAACTTGCGAAAAGGCTGTTCCTGAAGTAGATAATTCTACTTTAGGAACAGCCTTTTGTTATCTGCATGAACGTGTTATTTTGTTGTGATCGACATTTTTTCTAAAAGCTTGAATAAAATAACGGCCATTTCGGCTCGGGATGCCGTTCCCCGAGGGTTTAGTCCTTTCCCGTCACCTTCTACGATGCCAAGTTGGATCAGTGCAGCTACACTGCTTCTCGCATAAGCGGAAATGCTGGCACTATCCACATAATCGTTGAGCACCGATTCATTGTATTGGATGTTTAACTTGCCGCTTGCATTCAACGATCTGACGCACAGCACCATCAAATCTTCTCTGGTGATCGCTTGCGTTGGCATCGCTTCATTATTACCCGTACCGGACATGATGCCAAGCTCCTTGGCAATTCCGAGAGATTGATAGTAATAATTTCCCTGACTAACATCGTTAAAATTACCTTGGAAGTCGGCGCTCAAATGAAGTGCTCTTACCAGCAACGTGATCACATCAGCACGTGAGACTTGATTACCGGGCTCAAATGAAGCAGCCGACGTGCCTTGAATAATCCCCTTCTCGGTAAGGGAATCAATAGCTTTCACTGCCCAATCGAAGCTTGGGGTGACATCCTTAAATTTCGATGATCCGGAAGCGCCTGCGCCGGGTAGGATTGGTGTTGATGGATCTGGTTGCTTTGGTTTCTCGGGTATTTCAGGCTGTTTCACCGGTTGGTCTGGTGATGGCGTAGGTGGCGGTGTTTCTGTACCACCTGTTCTCACGGTAACGACAGGCCCGTCATTGGTCCAGTTGCCAGCAGCATTTCCTGCTTCGATGGCAAACGTATACGAAGTGGCAGACTGCAAATTGGTCACTTGATACGTGCTTGCTGAAGCAGGAACGGAAGCGACCAATCGGCTGCCGTTATAAATCCGATAGCCGCTAACTTCAATTTCATCCGTTGCGCTGCTCCAACTTAGTTGAGCACTGTTCGTACTCACTTGCCCTGCTGTTACTTGACTATGCTCTGGCCAAACAGGTTTCGTTGTATCGCGCTTGACTTCAGCGCTAATCAGACTTGGGCTCACTTGAATGATGCTATCATTAACCAACGTACCAACGCTCATATTGCCCACCTGTAAATGAGCAACTAAGCCTGGATGCGTCAGATGAAAGACAAGTGTCACAACTTCACTTGCAGCAGCTGCCGAAACCGAATTGACATCATCCACGTCGCCTATTCTTGTTGCGGCATACAAAATACGTCCGCTTTCTGGCGTTATTATGCTTTGAAAGCCAGAGGGCTGCCCAGCGATCTCATACACACTGTCCGTCATAGACAGCGAATTGCCAGTCCCTGCGAACATTTCCGACTCCATACTAAGCAACTGCAATTCGGCAGGATCATAACCGAATTCCGCTTGCGCCGAATAAATGGGACCTAAGGCTCCATGAATCGCATCACTTCCAGCCATAATTTTCACGGTAAATGTATCCTTCGAAGCGGCTGTCTGAAGCGTGAATTCGGAAGCAGCGACATCGCCCTGTACAGTGACAATAGCAGACACCTCCGCTCCTGCATAATTGGCTGTCACTGTCGTCGTACCGCTGCGCAGCGCGGTTACTTTCCCATCGGCATCAACCTTAACTATCGAAGGGTCTGCCGCTTGGAAGGACGACTGTCCGGTTACGTCGACAGGACTCCCATCCGGCCTGACTAAGCTGACCGTGGTCGCGTGCGTCGCCCCATTCTTTAATGTATATGCCCTACTGTCCAGCTGGATGGAAGAGACTCGAACTGGAAATCCGACGCTTTTGGTGCCGTACGTCACGGTTACGACGGATTGCCCAGTTGAAATAGCAAGCACGTTACCAGAAGCATCCACCACCACCACGGTCGGATGATCCGAAGTGTATCTCGCAGAGTTGCCAATATCGGTTATATAGCCGTCCGAATAAACAGCTTGTGTAATACTTCTGGCCGTACCGCCTACAATAAGATCCATCCCACCAACTCCTGGAGACAATGAGACAAGCTCTTGAAGGATTGGTAGAACCGTCACCGTTGCTGTAGCGCTTTTATTCCCGTACGTGGCTGTCAACACCGATGTGCCATAATGAAGCGCACTCATTTTGCCACTGCTGGCATCGACAGAAGCAACCATCGGGTCGCTCGATACAAACGAAACGCCTGGCAGTCCGTTCGCGATTCTCGCTCCATCTGAATAAACGGCAGTGAGTACCGAAATTTGCTGTTCGCCTTCCTCCAAAACATAATTGGTTTGATCAAGCTGAACTTCGTTCAGCACAGGAGCGGTAGAAACCGTAACCGTCGTCGAAGCGGTCACATCTCCAATAGAGGAGGTAATGATAGCCGTCCCCAGACTAATTCCTGTGACGTTGCCTTGATCATCAACGGCCGCCACCGCTGGATTGGATGAACGGTAAAAGGCTTTATCCGACACATTTAACGTATAATCGCTGTAATTCGCTGTAACTTGCGAGCTATGAGCGGCATTCACCGTCAAATGATAGTCGGGCTCCATAACGATCGAATCTGGGAGTTGATCCACGAATAAATCATCAAATTGGATCGTTCCTTTCTGTGCTTTGTCCAGGGAAAAGCGGACGAGTTTCAGTGTATCCGTGCTTGCGGTTGTATCCCGGAAGGCAAATCCAGCCGCCTTCTTTACGCCGTCTATATATGCGTCATACTTTTTCGTAGCGGTATCTAGAATAAACTGGACATGATACCACCGATTTGCTTGAAACCCTGACAAAATTGAGCTGCTCGTTGCTCCATTATAGGCGTTAATATTCGTACCCGAAATAGATAGACTGATCATATTGTTACTTGTGGTAGAGCCATAGATATATGGCGCCGACTTCGTTCCACTCGTTTCGTCTGACTTAAGTCGGTAACTAACGACGGCTTTCCCCGTTACGGACAAATTCTTTCGGTCCAATGTAAGATTAGCTGCAGCTGCTGTAGTTGTTTTTTCAAGTCGCACACTCTGATTCGACAGATCTCCGCCGTTAGAGACAACCTGAATGGATCCATCCGGTGTAAGGGTCGGTGTCCAATTAGTGGCCGAGAAGTTCCCTGACTGCAGCGAGTTGAAATTTTCATCCATCCCCACAACTGTAGCGGCTGCTGCGGGACTCGGCACTATCCCGAAGGAGGCTGCGGTCAAAGTGACAAGCAGAGCTACAGCAATATGTGATTTTTTCCATTTTATCATTGTTCACCCTCCTTAAGGCTGATTCTTCGTTGGCCGCATGTAATAACCAAGCTGCCCCAAATCGGCGGTATTGATTTGTCCATCGTTATTCAAGTCCAAGGCATAAGGAAAATGCAACGGATCGCCTCCCTGTGTAGCGCCTAACTGCTGGCGTAATCGTGATAAGTCGGATCCTTGTACGGCATGGCCGTCGATCAGAGCAGTTTTTCCGGCTTTATCAATAAATAAGGAATGCCCATCGTGCAACACGAGTTTCATGCCTTCGTCTTCAACGGTCAGCGAGCCAAGAACATCTGTTCGTCCATCGTATTTCGCAACGGATTTCACAGTAAACCCAGTTGCACCTGCATTTGGCTCTATTTTGCTGACGAAGTATACCCAATCTCCTTCTTGATACGTTGTGGCGAGCGTGCTATCCGTCACTTGAACCGTAATCTTGTCACTGTTTGCAAACTGCACAATACTGCCATTATTCGCAGATGAACGGACATTTGTCGGGTCCCACAGCGCTTTAGAATACAAATCGTCCATAATTTTACCTGGTGTTGTGACAAACCCTGCGCTTAATGCACCTTCATCGGCAATTGACAGCCATGTCGGCTTGGCTGCGCCACCGGCAGGTGCGTTCTCCGCTTTCAGCATCGGGAAGCCTGTAACTCTAGCTGATCCGGCAACGAATGCTGGGCTTGTTATGGTGCCAGCATCTTTGGTCAAGTCAAGAAGCGGCGTACCATCCGTGCCATAGAGGCCGTTTATACGAATTCGATCAAGCTCAGTGGTCCCTGGCGCATACAATCGGTTCGGAACGGACATGTAGGGGAGCCCTATCAATTCACCAAGCGATAGATAGCTTTGTGTGGAGCCAAATCGAACAGCCAGCACGTTATATAACGATTTCCCGTCCGTGATATAGTATTGCTTCGTCGTGTTGAGCCCATTAGTGCTCGCTCCATCGTCTTGCCGAACAAAATAATTGGGGAGCACTTGATTGGTCGTAAGCTGCTTCACGTCGTCATACTGTCTGCTTCCATCTGCCGCCTTTACGTACCAACCATTCACGCGATCGATTTTCGGGAAGCCCGGTTTATCAGGATCGCTTCTGCCGGTATCGTACAGACTCTCCATGAAATCTGTACCCGAAACGGAAATATTGAGCGGCTGTCTGCCATCTGTTTTAAAATAAGCCGACACGTCTCCTTTTCGCAGACTGTTCGTTTCAAGCTTCTGCTGTTGCGTGCGATCCCATGGATAGTGCTCCATCGTTTCATACATTTGCAGCGGTCCGTGAACCGCGATATGTCCTAAGTTCGCCGTATCGCCGTAAGTCATTATCGGTGAAGAGAACGATTTGATCAGAAAGCGCCCAAGATCCGCCTGCAGCTCATGCCCCCAGTACGAGAGTCCTGAAAAGTTCCCCATATTATAGGCAGAGCTGCCGCCTTCGTTATGGCGCGAACCCGCAAATATCCAACCGTCAGCTGCCATTCTGACATTAAAATAACTTGCCATTTCCAGACCATCTTGATGTAGCAGCGTCTTCACATCGCTATATGCTGTATCTCCATCGGGAAGCACCTGCAGGATCCCTGCAAGATCACTTAACGAAACACCGGCATAACTCACATCAAAGCCGTTTACTTCATAAAAAATGTTATAACCATCTATATTTTGGCGTGCCGCCTTACGCACTCCGCCTGATGTTAACGGAAGGTTAGTACCGTCGATGCCAATGGCGTAGTAATCACGAATTTCCTTTTTCAAATTGTCATCATGAAGCAAGTTGGCTATTTGAATGCCGCCGAGCAAGGCAACGAGCGATTGATTCATCGATTGCTGGGTATTGAATTGAGACACCCGTGTGAGCCATGTCCACATCGATAACGCCTTCGCTTTGGCATCCGCCATTTGCTGTTCCGTAAACAAGCCCTCTCCATATTGAATGGCCGTTGCCAAATTATGCAGGCCAAAGGCAGTCGTCGGGTAGTCCGCGCCTGTAGTTGCGCCACTTACGCTATAGGGCAGGTAAGCCGCTCCGCTGTTGTTCTGGCCAGGCATCAATTTAGATGCGTTCGCGATGTTATCGATGGTCATGATTCTATTTTTCAGATAAAAATCAAGTCCATCACGTGTCCGCTTCGCGAGCAAGTCATCGGTCTTTCCGGTGTGCCCCCAATTAAAAGCAAGCAATCCGAGCGTTCCGAGTCCAGCTTCTGTACTGCTAGCTTGTTGGTCAACACCGATATATGAGACATTGTCGAATGTCACAGTGCCTTGGGCATGATTGCTGCGCAATTCGATCCGCACATAATATACGGGATATGGTGTATCGAAAATACCATTGATCTCGCCCCACTGCCCTGCTGTCGGAGCGCCGTAAAAGCTCGTGCTGCCGATCTGCTGTTTATTTTGATCGAGATAAACGAGACGTGCTTCCACACCCTGCTCATCGGATGCGGCAAATCCCTGTTCCGTCTTATATTTCACATTAAAAATACGATAATCACCGCCGAATTGCCGTGTACCATTGCCTGACGCGGACAGCGTGTTGCTTAGTAGAGCGACCGCTGAGGTTGATGACGTTACGATCTGCCCACCTTTTCCACTGTATCCACCCGTCCCTGATACCGTAATGGTCGAAGCACCGTTTTCCTTAACAGCCGTCCAAGATGCTGTAGTCTCGAACCCGGCATTAGGAACAGCTGCCGTGCCTTTGGTCGCATAAGGAATCTGGTCGCTGCCAGCCGAAGTATCAACGCGCATTAAACGGATTCCATCCCAAAGCACAGTTCCCTTGCTATCATCCATCCCGGCTTGCACGACGATACGAGCTGGCTGCTGCGAGGGAACGGTCACAAGTCCTCGAATTTCTTGCCAGCCTGCCGCACCGCTTGCACCAGTGAACACAGAAGGCGTACCAATCGCTTGACCGTTATTGTCCAAGAACGTCACTTTCGCGTAAATGCCCTGTCCCAGTGCCGATGTTACCAGCTGTTCAGCCTTATAGAATGCGCTTAAAATCATCAAACTGCCTGGTGTAACTGTCACATCGGCAGGTGCCGTATAGTCAACCATCACATGAACCGGATTGCTTATTTGCTGAACAAGAGCAGCGCTGCCCGAAGATTGCGCGTCCATTTTGGTATAACCGCTGCCTTCCAATGCGACAGATGTATCCTGCTCCCAAGTCACATTCACCTGATTGGGTGTTCCACTAGCGCCATCCGTCAGGCTCCAGCCTTGCGGCACACTGGAAGCACCCTTTTCAAATCCATAATTATCTGTAATATTCCCCGCAGTCAGATTGCTGCCCGAGACATATACTTTTTGCGGGTAATTATCAAATCGGCCATCAGGCTGCTGATTGGCAATCAGATTTTGCTGAAAAAAGCTCAACATCGTTTCGCTTTTAGCTAAGTCTGGGTATACGTTATCAACCCTGTCGTAGTAGATTGGGGTATCTGGTGTCATCGCCGCACTATCGGCAGCTGTCACCACCGGACAGAAGGATGCGGCTGACAGCAGCCCCGCCAGAGCGAGCGAATACCACCGTACGCTTTTGTTTCGCAAGGAACTTTTCTGCATAATTGACCTCCCATATTGTTTTGGTTGCGCTTACATTTCGTTTCTGGAGGGAGCGGCAACCCGCTCCTCCTTTCACACTGACCAGATCGGAGCACCTGCTTCGATCTTCAATTCCTTGCTTCCCACTGCCTCTAGCATGGATTGGCGGAATGGCCATACACCAGTCGGTGCCTCCAAATTCAGTTTCTTACCTGCATCTTCATAAGTAAGCTGTAACCGTCCATCACGGTTCACCGCTTTCATGCCAGCGAGCTTGGCTAGCCATTCATCGTCTGGACAATCTGCGCTTTCGATAACTAAACCGAACAACACATGGGCTTCAATTAGCTCGGTAAGCGCCAAATCCTTGCCCTCACCCTCATACATAACAATCTCCAATGAGGTCGTGGCGTCATCTTCTGTTAGTCGAACATGCGGGGTGTACGTTCCGAAGCGGCACTCATGAAGCATGAGTCCGATCTTCACATGAGGCGTACGAATCAGCAACGGTTTCCCTACATCCACTTGATCCGGCAGCATCAGCCCACTGCGGTCTCCGCCAAACTCGAAACGGAACAGCAGGGATGACGCATGTATGGTTCCTTGAATCGGATCCAGTACAAAGTGCTTGTCACCATGATCCGAGCAGAACCGAGCAATGCCTAACAGATGGCCTCGGTGCTGGATCGTGTGCAACAGGCCGGAGCTGAAATCGTATTGGTCGTGAAGACAGCGGAAGCGCAAACTCGTAGCCTGTTCCGCTTCTCCCCAATACGCCGTCAACGGTCTGCGTTGGTTCCATAGATCGCAATGATTGAAGGAGCCCAGCGCAAAAGCAGGTGTTAGGTATGACGATGCAATAACAGGTGCTGCTCCCTTTACAATCACTTTCTCCGTGAATGAAGCTGCACGTCCTGTCTTGAAGTACGCTACAAACGCTTCGGGCATATTCAGCCCCACACGTGCCCATAACGCGCTAATCTCCAATTCATTCTCCTCTAGGAATTGAAGTCGACCTTGCCCTGCAAGTTGTAGAAATGAGAGCAGCCCTTTCCCTTGCAGCGTTTCGTAGGATCGACTGTGCGGTCCAGCCCACTGGCGGGTAGCACTATGATAATGCTCGGCAATGGAAGCCCAAGCCATGTCATGCAGTTCTTCAATCATGTTCAGACTCGCAGCATCACGGATATGTCTGAGCATGAGCGATAAATCCTCAATGGCGACAACGGTATATGTCGGGCTGTTATATTCCGTGAATGCGCCGTGAAACGTACAATATTCATGCAATAGCTCCAATTTGCTCCGTCCATAAGTGAACAGTTCCATATTCCCGAGTAATTCGCCAGCAAGCAACGACACATAGGTACCCATGATGCAAATATTCGTATAAGAAGGCATCACATTGCGTTGCATAATTAACACTGCTGCCGCCTCCAGTGAAGTCCTTATTCGGGTAAGCAGTTCTTGTGGCAATTTATCCGCATGATCTACGTAAGCTTGAATTAACGCTTTTCCGCAAAAGTCAGCCCAGTTGCGATCTGGCGAGGCCATATCCGCGATGGGTTCTTCCATATAATAGGGCCAAATCCCATAATTGGACTGTTTGCGATCTAGTTCTTGGAAATCAAGCAAACGTCCAATGATTCCAGCTGCAAGCTCGGTATCACCTTCAGCCTGACGGTCCAGCAGCGATAAAGCAAAGTAAAACGATTCGCGAATCATATGAACCTCGGCGTTGCGTATGTTCGTATGGTAATTGTACGCCGGGCCTCTTCTCGTTTTGAGTGCGAGCTTCTGAATATCAAAATTGTTCCACTGCTTTTGCACAATATCGCTACACAACTGTCTGATCGATGAGTTCATCATGTGTCTTGCCCTTCCTTTACAAAAGTTAGCTGGAAAAAATCCCCCGTTTCACCGGGGGAGATGTCTTACTTTTTAGCATTTTTAAGCGCTTCGTTATATTCTTGCACTACTTTGGTTCCATTTTTGTCCATAAATGATTTCAACACTTGATCCCATTCAGATGAGCTAAGTTGGCCCATGACATATTTAACTTTCGCCTTTACAAGTTCCATATACAAGTCTGGTGTGCTTTGTTCCGTAGTGGATTGAAGTCCGGCAATTGGGCTCGCTTTTAGATGTTTGATCAAAATATCATTTGCTGCAATTTCCAGTTTCAACGTTTCTGGATCATCCGAATCTTTCGTGTAGTTCGTATTTTCCGGACTTGGCAGCGCTTGTGTCGGTAGAATGTATCCGCCACCAAGCTTAGCCAACTTATCCTTGTCCGTCACTTCGACGTTTCCGTCAGGGTTCGTCTTGAACGTAACACCATCCAAACCGAAGTTTTGCAGCTTGTTGAATTTCTGTGTTCCCGCTACGACATAGCCGTTATCTTTGGAAGGACCATAGTCGAGCCATTGCAGAATCGTTTTCAATTTATTCGCATCTTTGGCAGCTGCAGAGCTGATAAAGATGGCGCCGACGTTACCTGGTCCGGATACAACGCCACTTTTACCAGTAGGACCTACAGGTGGTTCAAAGGCCGTTAGCTTAGCGCCCKGCGTAGTCTTAGGAACGGTAGTCGTAAAGTTACGAATGACCGAAACGAAGTCAAATGTAATCCCGCCTTTACCATTTTTGAAGAATTTATCCTGCGCCTGATTCGCTTTGTTCAAGGCGAAATCCGGATCGACTAGACCTTCGCTAACAGCTTTTTTCAGCCAGTCCAGGTAGGTTTTGTACTCAGGGAGTGTTTCGTTCATGGCAAGTTGACCGTCCTTAAGCACCCAACCAGAGCCATCGAGACCAAAGCTGTAAAGCAAATCGCTCGCTCCCCAGAATTCCCGACCGTTGAAATCACCGATACGTCCAGTAATTTCACCAAGTTGAAGACCGTACGTATCCTTTTTGCCGTTGCCATCAGGGTCGTTGTTCGTCATGGCCTGCATCGTGGCATAAAGCTCATCCAATGTCTTCGGCACTGGCATTTTCAGCTTATCCAGCCAATCCTGGCGAATCAGCGGTGCATTTGGCGCAGACAGGAGTGAACGGGCAATCGGGATACCGTACACCTTGCCGTTATAGCTGATATTGTCATAGTGAAGCTTCGTATACTTCAAGTTCGGATATTTAGAAATGTACTCATCCAGCGGAGCTACAGCTCCCTGCTTTATCAACCTGACTGCGGTTGCATCATAGTTATATGTAAACACATCAGGCATCTCACCCGATGCCACCATCGCATTAAACTTTTCCTGGAAGTTCGAGTTAGGAATCGGTGTAAATTTAAGGTCCATGTTAAACTTTTCATTCAACCATTTAATACCATCATTGTTATCAACATCAGGCACGGTGTTTACATTCATCGAGAACGTAATCGGTACTGGCTTCGCTGGCGTAGTGGTTGCATTCTTGGTGGGAGCTGAGCTCGATGAAGCTGTATCTGATTTGCCGCACCCGGAAAGAATAAGGGCCCCCCCGATAATTACGGTAAAGCAAGTATAAATCGTTTTCTGAGATAGCTGTTTCATTTTCAAAATCCCCCTTAGCATAGATCGCGAATTTGATTATCTTTGTGATGCTTAACCTTTGATGGAACCGATCATGACACCCTTCACAAAATACTTCTGCAAGAACGGGTACACCAGCACGATCGGCAGCGTAGCGACAATGACCATAGCCATTTTGATTGGCTCTGCCAACTGCATCATATCATTTTGATCGATCATGGAAGCATTGAGCTCCGACGAACTCAAGACCAAGAGCACCTGGCGCAGGAATACTTGCATTGGCCATTTATCCGGGTTATTGATATATAGAATGGCATGGAAAAATTCGTTCCAATGGCCAACTGCGTAGAACAGGATCATCGTCGCGATGATAGGCATAGACACCGGCAGCACGATGCGGAAGAAGGTACCGTACTCCGTACAGCCGTCGATCGTTGCCGACTCCTCAAGACTATCTGGAATGTTCTGCATGAACGATTTCACGATGATGACATTGAATGCGCTTGCCGCTCCAGGAATGATCAGCGACCATAAGCTGTCAAGTAAACCTAAGCTTTTGATTAGAATAAATGTTGGAATCATCCCACCGCTGAATAGCGTCGTAAAAAATACGAGCATGAGAATCGGATTGCGAAATGGCAGCTGCGATTTGGATAATGCGTACGCAAGCGTAAACGTGATGACCAGGTTTAACGCTGTTCCAACAACCGTGATAAACACGGTTATACTTAATGCCTGGATTAAATCCCCTTGCTTGAAAATATAGTGATAGGCTTCCAGCGTCCAACCGCGTGGCCAGAGCACTAAACCGCCTCTGCTCAGTTCGACCCCGCTCGAGAGCGATGAAGCTAATACATTGACGAATGGCAGCAGCATGGCAGCCGATACAAGTGCAAGCAGTACATAGTTGAAACGGTCAAATAGGACCTCGCCAAATGTTCGTTTGAATCTCATGGTTTCACCTCTCTAGAAAAGCCCTTCTTCGCCTAGTTTTTTGGTTAGTTTATTAGCACTTAGAATCAGGATGAGTCCTACCAAAGAGTTGAACAACCCGGCCGCCGAGGCAAAGCTGAAGTCCCCTTGGAGAATACCTTCCCGGTACACATAAGTGGCGAATACGTCCCCTACATCCAGTACGAGCGGGTTCAGCATCAAGAATATTTGCTCGAAGCCCACGTTAAGAATATGACCCAACTGCAGCAATAGCAGCATGATGATCGTCGGACGGATCGATGGAAGCGTGATATTCCACAGCTGGCGCCAACGGCTCGCGCCATCCATCACTGCAGCCTCATACATCTCAGGCGATACACTGCTCAGCGCAGCAAGGAAAATGATTGTACCCCAGCCCGTTTCCTTCCAGATGTTTTGAAGCACGATGGTGATCTGAAACAGCTCCGGCATCATCATCCATTTCTTAGCCGTTCCTCCGAACATAACCACAAGTTCATTGACAAAACCGGTTGAGGAGAACATCAGCGAGTAAATCCCGATGACGATGACCCACGACAAGAAGTGAGGCAGATAGACAATCGTTTGCACAAACCTTTTGTACAGTGCATTCCGCAACTCATTGAGCAAAAGCGCCAACACAATCGGTGCCGGGAAGAAAAAGACAAGCTTCATTAAATTGATCATTAACGTATTTCCCAAGAGCCTTAGAAAATTGTCCCCTTGGAAAAAGTCCACAAAATGTTTGAACCCGACCCAATCGCTTTTGAGAAATCCTTGGAAAGGACTGTAGTCTTGAAACGCGATCAACACGCCCCACATAGGTACGTAGTGAAATAAGAGAAAATAAATAATGCCGGGAAGCGCGAGCACATATAACCTGCGATAGCGGTACATGCTTCGCAGAAGTGAGCGTTTTCGGGGGCCGGTCGTAGATGACGCGGAAGTTTGTACATTCATGCCTAACCCTCCAGAACTAGAAATAACTTAAATTTACTCAAGACCGAAGCACTCTGCCAGCAGCATCAGAACGAGTCCTTGACCATACAAGGTCGGTATTCGCTCAATGCCTTGATACGCCTCGATTGTCGGCATAATCGGTGTGCCTCCGGAAACGCTGTTTACTTCCCCGGCCGTATTAATATTCCCCAATACACCGTGTAATGCGCTTGTTACGTGTGTGTGATAGGTCTCATCCAGGAGTCCAGTGCGAATAGCCAGTATAATTCCGCAAGCAATGCCCGCACTACCTGACGTCTCTTGGTAAAAGTCTGCACGATCCATAACGGTGTGCCACAAACCATTGCCGCTTTGATAACCAATCAAACCGTCAATCATACGCTTGTAGCTTGCCCCGATCTCTGCCGGTATGGTGATGAGTTCAGAAATTTCTTTCAAAATTTCAGGCACCGCCACACAAACCCAGGCATTCGCTCGCGTCCATCTGGCTGCGGATAAATGGTTCTCTTGTACACAGTTCCATCCGTGGAACAAAACGCCTGTCTCCTCATCTTGCAGTAAACGCAGATGCAAGCTGACCTGCTCCAGTACCTGTTCTGCAAGATCTGCATCCTTGGTTAATTTCGCCGTGCGAGCTAACAGCAGAACAGCCATAAATATTGTATCTGCCCATACTTGCTCAGGGAAGCTGTCTTTCTCGGTGACAGTATGCTCAAATGCTCCCTCGCGTGTACGTGGAGCCTCTTGCACCATCCACTGGGATATTTGTTTGGCTTGATCCAGATAATACGTTTCTTTGGTTAGTTCATACAGTCTTGGAAAGATAGCAAATGGTGCCATCGAATTGATAACTTTTGTACGACCTGCTTTTTCTTGATTTCGTTTGACCCACCCGGTTAAATAGTCCAGCACATCTTGATTGCCCGTTTTCTCATAATAATGCAACAGTGCGATCGTACCTACACCTGGAACCCAATCCCATTCATTAATGTTCATACCCCAGTCGGTCGATCTGCTTTCCGTCATATAACGATACACACGATCTGCAGCATTTTTTATGTGTTCTTTCATTACAACAGCCATCCTCTGTCCAGCTCCCTCGATTGTATACCGCCTTTCTCTCTGTCGCCACCTCCGATTGGCGCTTATTAGCGGTTCTGAATCCAAGTATAGTATGAAAACGGATGCAAATCTCTCGATCAATTGCGTAAAACCATACCAATATTGCTTTATTGTTTTTTACCCATTAATATAAATGAGAGCGCATTCTACCACAAGGGGATTGGGACATGGAGAATACTACCTATCAATCGACCGACTTTTTCGTAAACAATAAATTACTAGAATTACCCATTCACATGAAATATAAGGAAACCGAGACAAACTTCTATATGAACTTTCATTCCCATGCTGGATTTGAAATTTATCTATTTCATGAAGGCAGCGGCTACTTTCTAATTGAAGAAAATATTTATCCGCTTGAAGGAAACGACATGATCTTGATCAGTTCCTTAGAGTCTCACAAGAGCTCACCCAAGCTGCAAACGCCTAGTACCCGTTCTGCCATCCACTTTTTGCCCGAACTGTTAGAACCCGAAATCCGGGAACGATTTCTCAGTGTATTTGATCGCAGCAACTCGCATCGGCATATTCGGATGAGCGGCGAGCGACTGCGCCATTTTGACTATCTGCTCCAACGGCTGCACGAAGAATATGCGCGGCTGAATACCGGTGACTTGCTGGCTATGCGGATTTACCTCAACGAAATGCTCTTGGAAATACACCGGCTTGTTTTTAACGGGGAAGACCATGAAGTGGAGTCCATTGCACGAAATACGATTAATCCCAAAATTGAAGAAGCGGTTAAGTATTTATCCAAAAATTTCACCTCGGATATTTCACTCGAGAAGCTTGCCCAGGATTTGTATATTAATCCGTATTACTTGTGCCATTTGTTCAAAAAAACAATCGGCCTAACGATAACCGATTTTCTGAACCAAACAAGAATTCATCACGCAAAGCGGTTGCTTGCCAACACCAAAATGCCGATCACCGAAATTTCGGAAGCTGTCGGCTTCAATAGTTTTTCGTATTTTGGGCGCGCCTTCAAAAAAATTGCTGGTATTACCCCTCGTAATTACCGTAACAAGTAATCGGCATAATCTTCTATTAACATCAAAGCCCCCACCCTAACTACAGGATGAGGGCTTCTAACTACGTAACGCATACAGCATTTCTATTCCGAAAATCCAACATACTCTCCTGCTTCACTAGTTGCTCTTACACCGACAGTTTCTCCACCAGCTCGTGCGAAGCCAGCACCAGATCCCCCCGAATGCCGCAAGCATTCGGATTATCCAGCGAGTCCAAGAAATGCTGGACGACACCAGCGAAGCCTCGGCGCTCCAGCACCGTATCCCAGCTGCCGAAGGTGCGCAGGCGCGGAGCGGCATTTTTATCATAAAAGACTGCTGACTCCAAATTCGTTACCTCGACGGATCTGCCGCTGCCGTGCAGCTCTACCTTCTCCAAATCAACACCAGCTAGTCTGACCATGCTATAGGAGCCTATTGCAGAACCGAAGCCCAGCGTTCCTGATGCATGCAACAATTTACCGTTGTCATCCACCTGTTGATGGGAGGCCCTCACTTCGTAAGAGCTTTCTCCTAACCAAAGCAACGTATCCAGCATGTGGATGAGATCATCATACAGCGTTTCTTTGGCGCTATGTCCCTGCAGCTTGGTACGATGTTTGACGGCTGAGGCCATATCGAATCCGCCCGCTTCCTGCAACCAATTCTTCGCCTCGATGTAGAGGGGAGCGTAGCGACGATTGAAGCCCGCTGCAAGCAGTACACCTTTGCGCTCCGCATAGGAAGCCATTTCCACGGACTCTGCCCACGCATACGAAAGCGGCTTATCTACATAGACCGCAACACCATGCGCCATACATGTCATCGCAATATCGTAATGTGTCGACGTCGGACTATGGACGAAAACAGCATCCAACCCAAGCGCCAACAATTCATCCAATTGCGTCGTCCCGAAAGGCACCCTATATTTCGCCTTCATGCGCTCCACAGTCGCTGAGGTAGAGCTCATAATCCCTACAAGGTCCACCCTTTCATTGACGGAAAGCAGCGGTAAGTATACTTTTTGTGCAATATCGCCTAGGCCGATGAGGCCGATTCTTTTTTTAGACATCCTAAACGCCACTCCTTATCTCTGTTCGTAATACATAACGTCCTACCCACAAGCCAAGTATGAGCAAGATAGCGCCAACTATCGTGGATACGCCATACACCTGCACCCACTCAGGTTGATCCACAATGAGGGCATAAATCTTCCCGCCTGCAACAGGTCCCAAGAAAGCCGCGAAGCCTGTGATCGCCGAGTATGTCGCAATATACATCGGACGCTCACTCTTTGGCGTATCCCCAATTGTAAAAGCGAAAACCATTTGATTGAAGCCTCCCAAGCCAATCCCGAGCACAATATGAACCATGAAAAGCACAACAACAGCAGGAATGAAAGCAATAGCTCCCCATAATAAACACGCTAACGCAATGATCGGTAACGACCATAATAGCAAGGTTTGCGCTGAGAATCGCGCATTCAAATTTCCCCATACATAATAGCTAGCCATCATGACTAAGGTATGTACCACTGTAATATAGGAAACAGTTCCGTAGGAAATGTTCATCAACTTCAGCATGACATAGGAGAAAAGAGGCACGGTCAATCCTTGCACGAAGAGGAAGGCGGCTAGGAAAATAATCGCTTTAAGAAACGCACGGTCCATTAATGGCTTCTGGAGCATTCCAACTGGGTTGGTTGCCGTTGAAGGCTCAAAAGGTGGATTTGGGTACAAAAAGTAAGCAATTACATTAAGAACTACACAAACACTTACGATCATGAATATGTAATTGAAGCCTTGCTCACCCKGGTATTTATCGAGAATCTGACCGCCTACGAAGAGCGCCAACGAGCTCACGCCGCCCAGAATGGTATTACGCAGTCCAAAATAACGCCCACGTATCGGTCCAGGTACCGCATCACTGATCAGTGAAGTCCACACAATTCCCCCAGCCGCATTCCCCAGATGCGCAGCCGTGTACAGAATCATATACGTAATCACCCAGTACTCTTGAGGTAATAGAAAAGGGATTAACCCTACACAAGCCCATAATATTCGATGCGTGGATCCGAAAATAATCAGCATCCGCTTCCGATTTCGGAATTTCTGCATGACAACTGCCATCGCAATTTGCACGATATTCACGACTGTCGTGATCGCTAGAATAAGGCCAATCTCGGTCGAGCTTGCCCCCAAGTAAATCAAGTAACCAGTTAAGAACGGTCCGCCAAGCAGTTGAAAAATAATAACAGCTGGAAAGCCCTCAAATGTTGCGACTAGCAAGCTTTTACGGTAKGTGGACATTTTTTTCTTCGACTTACGCGCGTTCGGATCGAATAATTTCACAGGTCATAAACCTCCTTTTGTCGGTCTAGCAAGTTAGCAGGATCTAATAGTTTACAACCTATGGGTCGCTTATGTTAATATAGGAGTGACTACCTAATCTATCATGTCAGGCGGGATCATCGTAAACTTATGAAACCTAAATATTGGGGTTTGCTGGCAACTTCGTTGCTCTTTTTGATTTTCATTGTACTCTCTATGAAATTGGAGTCAACTACTTATTTGTATATCGCTAGTGTTTGCCCAATTCTTGTCGTGCCATTTTTACCAGATATCCGTTCGAATCAATATATTAAGCCCAAAGGGGACGGCGCTGTACGCCTCATTTCCATGGAAAATAAGGACGGCGGAGATACTGATTTTCTCGTGATCCTTTTTGAACCAGGTTATATCAAATGGAATGGCGGCCAGCTCTTCTTCAATTTAGCAGATAATATGAAAGATGTGTATGTAAAGCCAGATCCATTTGCGGCAACGCTTACCGTACTCAAATACGACCTGTTCAAGCATCGCCGTAAGAAGAATTGGATTGGCATTTCCTTAGCCCAACTCGAGCAGCGCACCGAACATCTCTCTTATACAACCAATGAAGTAAACCGTCTACTTATTCGTACTTCGGATATTCAAGAATTATTGCAAACCAACTTTAAACAGCCTGCCTCTGTGGGGCAACAGGTTGGCGCCTAATAGCCACAAAACATAAAATCACCCAACGCTTGAGATCTCAGCCTACATGCAACAAGTAGGTAAGGAAGTCTCAATCGTGGGTGATTTTTATTTGAAAAAGATTAAGTAAGCTGCTCGCCGCACAAGTACGCAGCTAACGTACGAACCATAACACCGGTTGCCCCTTTGGGCTCGATGCCTTTGGCCGACCACAGCCAAGCTGTGCCACCGGTATCCAAATGGATCCACGGCGTTTCCTCAGCAAAGTATCCGATAAACAAACCTGCTGTAATCGCGCCTGCCCAGCGGTCGGAGGATGTCGCGTTTTTGATATCTGCTACGTCACTCTTCAGCATCGCACGATATTCGGGATAGTTCGGAAGCTGCCATACTTTCTCGCCAGCATCTCCTGCTGCTTGTAGAAATGGCTTTATGAACTCATCGTCATTCGTAACGGCCCCCGTTGCGATATCTGCAAAGGAGATCAAAATCGCACCCGTTAATGTCGCCACATCGATCAAGCGGTTCGCCCCTTGCGCTTTCGCGTAGGTGATCCCCTCTGCCAAAATAATACGACCCTCCGCATCGGTATTCAGCACCTCCACGGAATGCCCGCTGAGCATCGTGACGATATCCCCTGGACGGTATGCCGTACCTGACGTCATATTCTCTGCTGCGGGAATGACCACAACCAGATTCACCTTCGGTTTCAATTGACCGACGACGTGCAGAGCACCGAGCAGTGTGGCGGCTCCGCCCATATCACTGATCATTTCTTCCATGCCGTCGGGCTTTTTCATCGAGATACCCCCGGTATCGAAGGTCACGCCCTTGCCTACGAGGCCTAGCACGTCGGCATTGCCCGGATCACCCGTGTAACGCAGGGTGATCATACGGGGCGGGTGGACGCTGCCCGCGCCCACCGCTGTGAGGCCGCCCATCCCGCGGGCGGCGATTTCGTGCTCATCCAGCACTTCTATGGCGAAGCCATAGTGCTGGGCGAGTTTGATGGCTTCCTCTGCGAGGGAAGCCGGCACAAGCTTGTTGCCCGGGAGGTTCGTGAGATCCCGGGCATAGTTCGTGCCTTCCGCAACCGCTTCGGCGGCTGCGATCTGTTTCAGAAGCGCTGCATCCGCAGGCGCTTCTGTGAGCAACACCGCCTGGCGCAGCTCCGCGCGCGCAGGCTCGTTCTTGCGGTACGCCGCGATGCGGTACGTACCGAGGAGCAGCCCTTCGGTCAGCGCCGAGGCGGCTGACCGGCTGTCGAAGCCGCTTGGCAGCTTCAGCGCCAAGCGTTCGAACTGCAGCGCGAGCATCATGCGCGCTGCAAAGACCGCGGCTGCGCGCAGCGTATCGCGCGTGGTTGCGGGGCCGAGCCCCGCAATCAGCACGTACGCGTACGGCAGCAGCCCGTGGGTCGGCAGCGCCTCCAGCTCGCCTGAGGCGCCCGTGAATAGGCCCTTTGCGCGCATGCGCTCAAGGGCTTGGTCGAGCTGCGGCAGGCCGAGGACGCCGTCCTGGCGCAGCTCCGCTTCTGTGAGGCAGACAAGAATCGCGTCTGCCCCTTCTGTATTATCCAACAACGAGGTGTACACACGCGTTGTAATGTCTGTTATTTTAGTAAACATAGGATATGATCCCTACCCTCATCCATATTTCGATTCTTGCTTGTAGTCTTCCCACTATTCGCCTCTCAAGGCGATACCTATTTCCTGTATTGCTTCCCTGTATTGCTTCCCTGTATTGCTTCCCTATCGATTGCGCCACCAACTAACTGGAAAAACTCCAGTTAATTTCTTCCTTTCACGCCGAAAATTCCATTTAACTGGAAAACCTCCAGTTATTTTCTGCATATATGCCGATTCCAAGCCAATCCTGCTGCATTAACTACATAACATCCATCTATTCCTCTAAATCGATGTTTTTAGTCAATATTAGCTGGACTTTTTCCAGTTATTGGCCTGAACTGACGCGCATGTAGTCATGCAGCAGCATTACCGAGTCCCAGATAGCAGCTTCCTCCTAATAAAACGAAGCAGCCTTCTGCACAACCGATGACATTGGTAGTTGGTATGGACACTTCGCTTCACACAGCGGGACCACTTTACAAGGATCATGGTCTGCACAGCTAGTTATTTTTTCCTGATGACGCTGGAAAAATCCATCCCCCTTCGGCAGCAAACCGAATTTCTCCCTGAACTTGCTCGCGATCATCACGTCAGGGATCGGGATTTCCAGCGGACAGGAGCAATAGTTGCACCGTCTGCAATCGTGCTCACCTAACTCAAGTGCAAGCTGTTCTAGTTCACGGCGCTCCTCTGGGCCAACCTCTTTCCGTTGCGCATCCAAATTCTCTTGCACTTCCTTGACGCTAACCATCCCTGAAATGGTTACATGCACATCTTGGCTATACGGATAGCGGATCGCCCGATCCACTGGTTGAATGAATCCACCTGATAAAGGCTTCATCGCTACACGCATCAAATTCATCTCAGCTGCTTTGGGAATTAGCTCATCCAAAGCAAACGGCTGTGCCAAATTCAAATGAAATAATATTTGCGAGAATTGCTCTTTCGCGATCCATTTGACAAGCAGATCTGGACGATGTCCAGAAATGCCGATAAATCGCACTTTCCCCTCACGTTGAGCTTCAAGAGCAGCCTCGTAGGCGCCACCGACTTCCATCGCTTTCTTATATTCCGTTACATTATTCACATAGTGAATTTGCAGTAAATCAACATGATCAGTTTTCATCCGAACCAAGCTTCGCTCAATTTCCGCTTTCGCAGTAGCATAATCGCGTGCTCCCGTTTTCGTTGCTAAGAAATAATCCTTTCTTCGGTGTGAGATGCACTCCCCGATAATTTCCTCACTATTCCTATAAGCTGCCGCAGTATCTATGTAATTAATGCCATGATCCAATGCATAATTAAGCGCTTCTCTCGCTTGTTCCAAGGGTACGCTAGGCAAATTCATGGCGCCAAATCCTAATGACGACACTTTATAGCCTGACTTCCCAAATGTTGAATATTTCAAGCCCTATTCCCCCTCAGGTTTGCTGGTACACTACCAGATTTACTTCCTCTTCTTCCTCATGCTCTCCCGCAAGAGCTTCCTTCTGTACTTCAATATTGTAATACAAGTCCGTTCTACTTTCCATGCTGTGAACGAGGTCACTTACATGCAAAAACACCTGAGACAAATGCCTCAGGTGCTCTTCCTTTATCTTCTTCCCTCATTTTGACTCCCATTGTCGTTCCGATCGTTGTTACCCCAGCCCCCCCAATTGACACCTGGGAATTTACCGTTGTCATCCTTCGATTGCTGGAATGGGTTCATCGTAGGTTTACTTGAACTTGTTGGTTTCACTGTTGGCTTCGCAGTTGCCTTTGGTGTTGATGTTGCCTTGGGTGTTGGAGTTGGAGTTGCCTTGGGTGTAGAAGTTGGTTTGTTCGTAACCGTAGGCTTCTTCCCATCGTCGCCATCATCCTTACGATCCGGCTTTGGGGTCGGTTTGCGATCATCCTTATTATCGTTATCATTCTTATCGTTGCCGTTATTCTTATCATTTCCGTTGTTCTTACCATTGTTATTGTTATTATTTCTACCGTTATTGTCATTCTTGTCACGATCATTCTTCGATGATGGTGTCGGCGTTGGTTTATGCGTTACTTTGCCTGGGGTATTACTCCCTGCATTGTTACCTTTGCCATTGTTATTTTTACTGTTATTATCGTCATCTTTATTCGATGAATTACCCGAACCGGATTTGGCAGCAGTGGAAGTCTGCCCAGCTCGTTCACTAAGCTTACCGGACTTCTCGTCAGCAAGTAACCTTTGCAAAGAAGACTTATCAATCGGTTTATCCGGTTTTACGAACGTTTGAATACCACCGTTGTCCTTGGCAAGTTGATGAATAGAAGTCGTTTTGATGTCATCCAGCGATACTTTGGCACCATTATCAATGGCATTTAGATAGATCGCATATTTCCCTGCAGATACACCACTTGCTTTCGCTTCCTGCCTTACTTCTTGTGGCGCAGCGAAGGCTTGCACTTCATAGTTCTTCACTTGGTCCGGATGACTGTCTTCGATGTGTTTATTGACCTGAGCCTTCAGCTTCGTCGCAATAGCTTCGTCACTGACCGTTGTTTTGGCTCCTACAACCGTTGAGGAAATAATAATATCTCCTTCGCCCTTCGCCAATGCCCCTTGTTCGGCTTTATCGAGAATATCAGACGTTACATCTTCTAAAGATTTACCTTCAAACACTAACGCTTGAATCAAATTCTCACCGTCTGTATTCAGTCCATGCAGGTCACGAACAATCTCATTATTATCGATGCCAATCTCAACACTTGGATTAATATCAATCGTTACGTACGCAACAACACTATTGCCAGGCACGCCACCAGACAAGGTCGTGACGAGAACAAAGCACACAACAATAGCAGCAGCTAATGCTGAAACGACCGCCATTTGCGGAACGTGTAACCGACGCTTCACGGGTGAGTAGAGAATCTCTTCACCTAACTCACAGTTGCGCGTCCCCCTTGGTAACTTATCAAAATGCCCCTTTGAATTCATTACAATAATGGAGCTTTCGCTTAATTCCATTACGATCCCCTTGTTCATGCGCTGTTCTTCCTTTCATTCAACTTTCTTCATCGCGAATATGTAAGTAATCCCGTAAATACGGATATGGACCGTTAAAAATTAGTGCAATGGCAATGATGTACTTACGATTCCGTTCCAAGGTTTTTCTAGATACTTGAACTTGCTCGAGCAGCTCTTTAATTGGCAGCTGTCGTTTCGTCAACAGAGTGCGCATAAGCTCTGAATCCTGTGCAAGTGTGCGGCCGATACCGAAAAGCATCTGCCTTGAGTCGTCATGCTTGGGGGCGGCATCCGTTAATTCCGAGAAATTAATGTCAAAATCACTTAAGCAGCGATTAAAATCAATAATTTCACTTCGCCTTTCTTCTAAACCCTTCTGCTTCTCATAGGCTTCGATGGCTTGATGAACCTCAATTGGATTCATTAAGTTATCTTCATCATCTTCTTGATCAAACGAGCTGTAAGGGATTTGCCCTTTGAAGCGTTGCTCCTTACGAATAAAATCAATGAGTCTTCGCCTGATAACCGTCTCTGCGAAACCTAAAAAAGATCTGCCCATAACCGAAGAGTATTGATTAATAGCCTCATTAAAAGCCGCTAGGGCAATGCTAAATTCATCATCTCTTGCGGGATCAATAAATCTCTTGCAAAACCTGCTTGTTACTTTAGCTACATAGGGCTGATAATCAGCAATAAATTGATTCCTTAGTCGTAGGTCTCCCTTTTGAATCTCATGTATAGTTACCTCAAGTGTAGAGGCTTGCGGTTCATTTTTTCCATGGGACTCTTTCTTTCCCAGAAACTTTTTGAATAGTACCAGTAGCACCTTTCCACCTCACAGTATAGTAGTTTCGTCCTTATATATAACAATTCGGGGGGTACGTATGATGAAATTTATAAATAATTTGCTGATTCATTATAACATAGATCTCTAATTGAGCACCTACTGGCAAATAAACCCTTGTTTACGGTTTCAATTGCTTTATCAATCCTTTATAATATTAAGAAAACCTCTATCACGATGCCCTCTCAGATGAGCAATGTTGAATAGAGGTGGTACGACAGGGAGGTGTTTCAAATGGAAGCAAGCAATAACTTCGGTAAGTTTCTTGAAACGTTACGAGGCAAAGCTTCATTGCGTAAAGCAGCTAATAAGAGCGGCCTATCTCATGCATATATTAGAGATTTGGAACTGGGTCGTAATCGAACGACCAATGATGTCATTAAACCTTCTCCCGAGACCTTGAGAAAGTTGGCACAAGCTTATCAATACCCGTATACGGATTTACTTAAAAAGGCAGGATATCTAGAAGAAACTTCCACCTGGTCGAAGCCTGCGCAAGCAAATCTGGATACGATCTGGTATGTCGAATTCGGCATCCAATCCATTATCTACTATTCAGAAGACGGCATGCGAGAAGAACAGGTCGAATCTCTGGTGGCCTTTACACACTTTATTGAAACATTAACAGAGCATCATTTTGTGAAAATGGATATGCATCTTTTCGTAAATCTGAACAAAATAAAAAAGTATGCCTCCGCAGAAGGCAAACTTTATTTTGATACCTATGATAATGCACCCTTCATTATTGCCGCAGCAATACCACAAAAGAAGTATCATCAAACTATTCTTGATTATGTCGCATTTAATAATGGACACGCTTTGGAATCATTGGGTACTCAATGTCCCTCATCGTTGAAAGCCAAGTTCTTTACTTAGCATGACATAGATGAAGAGAATCGTTGCCATACTCAATAGCTGAATAGGCATCACTACACTGAATACATTATCACTTAAAGCATGACGGTAGATCATGCCAATAATAACAACGATCATGTATAAATATACCCCGACATTTTCTCGATTGAACGGAATTCTCGTATAATGCGAAAGAAAGGTAAATCCTAATCTCCGCTTATATAGCGTCATGAGGAATATGAATGTGCCCAGCTGAATAAAGAAGCGCGTCACATAAGTAATTGTTTGATCATTCTTGATCACATTATAGGCTTCATCTTGTGTGAAATCGACGCACACAATGACAGTCGTAGATATAAGAACTGGCATAATGTAGCCCGAAAGTGCTATAAGTAAAGCAGGTACAAACCGATATTTCCATACACACATCAATAAAATACATATGATGCAAACCAATATTAAAGGCGAATTATTAATTAACGAGAGCAGTGAGCCTACCAGCACGGCTAGCGATATTTGTTTCCAATATGGCTTTATTCGAATCCGAAATAGCAACAAGGAGAATAAGAGCATGGGAACAAAATGAATAATAGCTAGTATCAATTTTACCCATGTGAACAATGGCGCTTTCCCTCATTTCTAAGCGATGAAATCATGCGATAAGCAACCTGACAATTTCTTTAATTACATTTAAAAGTATACAAGATATTCATACTTTTGCCTTCAAAGTGGACTAAGTTGGCTGTTATAGCGTATAAGATGACAAAAGTTCCTGTTATTGTCTTAGAAAGGATTGGAGTGAGATCAGTAAATGAAGCATGGCTTTACAGTCGCCATCGTAGAAGATAATTACTGGGTAGGTCAATTACTTGAAAACTATTGTCAGCAATGTGGATTACAGGTCATTTCGATTGTATCGGACGGGGAACAATTTCTGAGGGATTACGATAAGCTGCAACCTGATATACTCCTCATGGATATTGGGCTTGAAGGTAAATTGGATGGCATCAGCGTTGTGCAAGCCTTACGACTATCGGGGTATCAAATGAAGGTCATTATGGTTAGCGGAACAACGAATACCGAGCATATCTTGACCGCCTTTCATGAGCTTGATTCTGTCTATTTTCTCTCCAAACCTGTTATGCTGCCGAAATTTCAAGCGGCCATCCGCAAAACGATTGCAGAAATCCAATTAGATCGTAGCCGTATTTCGGAAGAACCACAGCCTGGTTCAGCAACGTGGATTACCGTTAAAAATCAAAAATCACAACTCCCTATCTCCGAAGATGCCATTCTCTTTGTGGAAAAGGAAGACAAGCGACTCTCCAGAATTCATCTGGTAAACGGGGCACAAATGGAATCCAGTTCGAATTTATCGGATATTTTGGCTCAAAGCACGCCTCATATGTTCAGCCCCTTCAAGGGCTATCTAGTGAATCTGCGGCATGTCGTTTCGTTTGTGAAAGAAAGCGGGTTCCCCACTTCTCGGAGATTTGTCATTCATTTGAGGCATACTTCCGTCAAGATCCCCCTCAGCCGTGATTTGCAGAAAGAATTCGCAAAACTGCTGCTGGAAGTCAAATAAGAAAAACCTCCAACTATTCTCTGGCCATTGCTTCGAAAACAGCAAAATCCAGAAAATTAGCAGGAGGTTTTCCATTTAATCGGACCTCTAAGAATTCTTAGAGGTCTTTTTATTTTTCAGCTTGTCGCGGCGTGCGCTAAGCATTTTTAATCGCTTCTTAAGTTGCTCTTCCCATTCCTGATCCTCAATCGTTTTGGCGAATCCTAACAGATCTAACGCCATGTCAATTTGGCAGCGAACGATATCGAGCGGCTCTTCGCCTTCATGATTTACACAGTTGTCGTGCAACAGATGATCTTTGCCATCAACGTATTCAATAAAATCGACTTCAACAGCACCATCCCCATGGGCATACTCAGCAAGGATTTCATATTCGTTCTCCACCAGATAGTGAACCTCAATATGGTGACATACCGGGCAGAAGAGGATGGGCACATTGTGAATTTGTGTACGTATGTGCTTCAAAGTACCTTTTGTTCCAATCATACTGGCTCCACAGCAAAAACTCATGGAATTCCCTCCTAATCGTCGAACCCGGATTAATTTAATATATTCGTTACAAATGTGTGAAATTCCTTTTTCATAAGAGAGCTAGCGTATGCCAAATCATTCTAAATGTGTTTGAATAAGCATAATTATAGTAATGATCGATCCATTACGTGTTTTCCGAATTCTTAAGATGAAGGGGAGAGCGGCGTGAACATGATTCCGAGTGTTTCCAGACAGATAGCCTTTGTGCAGTATGACGATCAATCCTCCAGCATGACAGTTCAGTATCATACCGGATTCAGAGCCTCCTACACCAATGTAAAACAAGATGAGTATCTCTTGGTTTTTACATCGGCAAATCGGTATGATTCTCTAATGAGACTTACGGAGAGTAGGTACATGGAAGAAAACATTTCTACCAAGTAAGTCACAAGATCACCCATACCCTCGGCCAATCATGATGAGCAACCGCAAGTGGTACACAAGCAATCTCCCCCCTTTCTTATGGGGTGGAGATTTTTGGTTTATATGGCGCATATGATACAATAAAACATAGGATTAGTGCAATTGTTCCTTCTTCCAACATAAGCAAGCAGAAAAGGTGAGTCTGATCTCTATTCAAGCACGCCCCTTTGCCCTTGATCGCGATACCCTTTATTTACTGGCACAATCCCCTTCTGTCCAGTTTATTTATTGGCAGATTTCTTCCAGTAAGATGATGCTCCTGCAAGAACATTTCCAGAAGGACTGGCGCTCTTTATCTCCTACACTACGGTTTCACGAAGTCGTCGATCCATCTCCCAGCATGTCTTTCAGCAAGCAGCAGCAACCCGCAGATCGGGTCTCAGAGCTTATGCTTCCCCCTGGAGATGCCTGCTTTCTCAGCGGGTTAGCCTTCGGTCAATCGTATTATGCACAACTAGGTATCCGGAATGAGCAAGGGTATTTCCTTCCGCTTCTGCATTCCAATATCATTCAAATCCCAGCGATAAGCCTGCCTAGCGATCATCTTTCAGTGGAAACTGATCACCCTTTCATTTACCAGCTAACGTCTCTTCACTTACCGCAAGTAACGCCTGATGAACATGCGTATTTCTCGGCCTATTCGGTGTATGTCCCGAAGAACACTTACCTTGTAGATATGGAATCTGGAGGCGATACTGATTGAGCACTAACGTACAAGGCTATGTTGCTTTGCTCTTGCATGCCCATATCCCTTATGTTCGCCATCATGCATCTGACATTACGTTAGAAGAACGCTGGTTTTTCGAAGCGGTTGTCGATACGTACTTGCCTCTCATCGACATGATGGAAAAGCTTATAGAAGATGAAGTGCCCTTCCGACTTACCTTGTCATTGTCTCCACCACTACTTGCCATGCTCGAAGATTCCCGCATGCATCTGCGCCTTCGCAAGCACCTCTCCTCGCTTTGCGAGTTGGGGCAGCGTGAAGTCATTCGCCTATGGGGCGATGAAGCCTTCGGCCCATTAGCTAAGCTGTACGCGGATCGCTATCACCGGCTCAGCCTCCTGTACGATCGGCTCCACGGCGATCTCATTGCCAAGTTCCGCAGCCTTAGCTCCACAGGCTGCTTAGAATTAATTACTTGCGCCGCGACACATGCGTTTCTCCCCTTGGTAAAGAACGATAGTACGCTGCGTGCGCAGCTCGAGTCGGCGGTACAGGAATTCCGCCGGCACTTCGGGGTCGCGCCTGCAGGCATTTGGCTGCCAGAGTGCGGCTATTCGCCTGCGCTTGAGCCACACCTGCAAGCGTTGGATCTACGTTACTTCATCGTAGATACGCATGCGCACACCTTAGCCCGCCGCGACGGCGACCCTGACAAGGACATCGCAGGTCTGCCGCTGCGCACGCCAAGCGGCGCCTGTGCGTTCGCCCGGGATCCCGAGGCCGGCGCCCATGTCTGGAGCGCCGAGGTCGGGTACCCCGGCGACCCCGATTATCGCGAATATTATCGCGATATCGGGCACGACCTCGGCCGCGAAGGCGGAGCCGAGTGGGCCTACTTGAAGCCCTACGTGCTGCCGGACGGCGCACGCATCAACACGGGCTTCAAGTACTACAGCGTCACCGGCAATGGTGACGCCAAAGTGCCCTACAACCCGGCGCGGGCCGCTCAGAAAGCTCAGCTCCATGCTGAGCATTTCATCGCTAGCCGGGTGGCGCAAGTGCGCCGCCTCGCGGAGCGGCGCCTGGGGTTAGGCGCAGAGGCTGCGTCTGCGCCTGAAGAGCCTTATGTCATCGTATGCCCCTACGATGCCGAACTGCTTGGGCACTGGTGGTACGAAGGCCACCAGTGGCTCGAAGCCGTGCTGCGCGGCCTTGCCGCGCGCAGTGATGAAAGCGTAGTCGTGCAGACGACTACGCTCGGCGGCTACGCCGCCGCCCATGCGCCGACCACCATCGCAACGCTTCCGGTGTCGAGCTGGGGCCGCGGCGGCTATGCCGAGGTCTGGCTGCAGCCGCGCAGCCAGTGGGTTACGCCGCGGCTGCACGCGGCGGAGGATCGCATGGTGCTGGCTGCGCAGCAGCACCAGGACCCGGCAGCGCTTAGCAGCGTGCAGCTGCGGGCGCTGAATCAAGCGGCGCGGGAGCTGATGCTCGCGCAGAGCAGCGACTGGACGTTTATTCTGGATGCGGATACGGTCACCTCTTACGCGACGAAGCGCATCGAAACGCATTTATCCCAATTCCATAACCTTATGAATACAGTAGACAATGGCGGATCTGACAAAGAGCTAGCCACACTGGTGCACGCTTTGGAACGAAAGACGCCTTTCTTACCCGAGCTTCATTATCGACTTTTTCAGCCATCTTCCTCTGAACATGCCCTTCTACGCGCCTCATCCAGTGTAGATAGCGTCATACTTTTAAGCGAAGTTGCCGTTGCCTCGAACATAGAGGCGCCCCAACAAAGCCATCCGTCCAAGCTGCGTATTCTCATGCTCGCTTGGGAGTACCCGCCACATGTCATTGGCGGACTGGCAAGAGCGGTTTGTGATTTATCCAGAGGGCTTGCTGCCGACGGACATTCCGTTCATGTCATCACCTGTCAGTCCCCAGGGTCTCTTCCTTATGAAGTTTCCGAGGGGGTCCATATTCATCGAGCGGAAGTCATTCCAACAACAGATTCCTTGCACTTCCTAGATCGTGTATTCCAAATGAATATGGCGTTCACGGATCTCATGTTGGGCATTTTACGACAGGGCATCGTATTCGATCTGGTGCATGCGCATGACTGGCTTGTTTACTACACGGCACATGTCGCCAAGCATCAAGTTGGCCTCCCGCTTCTAGCAACGATTCACGCTACGGAAACAGGACGTAATCTTGGCAAACTCGAGTCACCGCTTCAAAAGCGGATTCATACCATAGAAGGTAAATTAACAGAAGCGGCAGATCATCTCATCGTTTGCAGTCTATCCATGGGGCAGGAAATGAAGGCGCTCTTTCATATTCCTATTCACCAAATAACCGTAATTCCAAACAGTATTTCTCCCTTGCCTAAGCCAGATCCAGCGTTATTTACGATGAATCCCCTGCTTGCTAACGCCATTTCCCCTACGGAAATGCCGCAGCGTGTTCTTGCTTTTCTAGGCCGTCTTGTGTATGAAAAAGGCGTTCACACCCTTTTGGCCGCGATGCCGCAAGTACTCATTCAATACCCAGATGCCAAACTCGTCATCGCTGGAATGGGTCCTGAGCGCGATGCGTTAGAGGAACTCGCCTTTAGCTTCGGAGATCGGGTAAGCTTCACAGGATTTCTCGATGAGGCTGACAAAAGCTTGCTTTTACAAAGGGCAGAAATTTGCATTTTCCCAAGTCTCTACGAACCTTTCGGAATAGTCGCATTGGAAGCGATGGCCAGCGGAACGCCGCTCATCGTTTCAGATACGGGAGGCCTTGCGGAGATTGTCAGCCACGGGGTTAACGGATGTACATGTCCGCCAGGCGACAAGGATGCGTTAGCCGCACAAATCATTCAGCTATTGGAACAACCGCAGTACGCCTCTAAGCTTGCTGCTACCGCGTTACGAACCGTTCACAGTGAATATAACTGGAAGAAAATTGGATATTTGACAACTCACGTTTACGAGGCTGTGATTTCGAATCTGGCTGCTTCAACCAATCATTCCCCGCATCAAAAGGAAATAATCAAGTAATTTGGATATCCATACCAAATGAAAGCGTGACCAGTAAGAATTTTCAGTTTTTTTTCAAAGAATCATTGATTCCTTTGTCAGAATTAGGTAACCTAATTGCAAGACTTGTGCTCCATCGTTCAGTCCTCTTGGCCTGATCTGAATGCGCGATCAAACAAATGAGTGGGGAAGTGATTGTATTGCCAAGACATCTGGTCATCGGAAATGGAAAATTCCTTATTAACCTCGATCAGCATTCCTACATGCGGGATCTGTACTATCCTTTCGTAGGCCAGCTTAACCATATTGGCGGTTATCAGTGCCGTGTTGGTGTTTGGGTAGATGGCGACTTCGCATGGCTGAATGCCCCTGAGTGGCAATTCAAGCTCGCATATGTGGAGGATTCCCTCGTCACTGAAGTGACAGCTACACATCCCGGCCTCGGCGTTACTCTGCTTATGAATGACGGTGTTCACCAGCGTGAGGATATTTATTTGAAACGAATTCATATTACCAATCACACGAATACGGTTCGTGAAGTGCGTATGTTCTTCAACCAAGACTTGCTCATTAATGAGACAGAGGTTGGTGATACAGCCGCTTACTACCCTTCTACGAATACTGTTTTTCATTATAAAAAAGATCGTTACTTTATGTTTAACGGAAGTACTGGCACGGAAGGGATATTTCAATATTCTACCGGTGTCAAAAGGTTCTATAACGCCGAAGGCACATGGCGCGATGCTGAAGACGGCCATCTAATGGGCAATGCGATTGCACAGGGGTCTGTCGATAGTACGATCTCTTTTCGACTGTTCGTCCCTCCTAACGGCAATCAAACGCTCTACTACTGGATGGGCGCAGGCAAGAATTTGGAGGAAGTTAAGAAGCTTGACTCCTATGTCAAAGACAGCCACCCAGGCAAGCTGCTAGACCGTGTGACAGTGTACTGGCAGCGCTGGGCGAACAAAATCGATCGCGACTACTTCGATCTCACACCTGAAGTGCAACGCCTCTTCAAACAAAGCTTGTTGCTCGTCCGCACGCAGACCGATGTGAACGGGGCTATTATTGCCGCGAACGATTCTGACATCATGCAGAGCAACCGAGATCATTACAGCTACATGTGGCCGCGCGATGGTGCGTTAATCGCTTATTCCATGTCCATGGCTGGCTACCAAGGCATGATTATTCCGTTCTTTAACTTCTGTGCGAATGTGCTTTCACCAGAAGGTTACTTGCATCACAAATACAATCCGGACGGTACCGTAGGTTCCAGCTGGCATCCTTATATTCATTCTGGTCGTGTACAGCTTCCAATTCAGGAAGATGAGACAGCTCTTGTGTTATTTGCTCTGTGGCAGGATTTCCAGAAAAATGGAAGTCTTGAATTTGCGCAATCTCTATATCGGAACCTCATTCGTAGAGCGGCGAGATTCATGTCCACTTACATTGATCAAGAACTGAATTTACCGAAGCCGAGCTACGATCTGTGGGAAGAACGCTACGGAATTTATACCTTCACAGCCTCGGCTGTATATGGCGGATTGATCGCTGCTTCGAACTTCAGTAACTTATTTGGAGATGAAGAGCGAAGCAATCGCTACAAGCATACCGCGGAGAAAATCAAATCAGGTATCCTCAAACATCTGTGGGACGAAGGTGAACAACGATTCGTTCGCGGCTTGTATATGGAAGACGGCCAATGGGTGAAAGATTTGACATTGGAAAGCTCTGTGTACGGTATTTTTGAATTTGGCGTACTGCCTGCTGACGATCCACGTGTGGTAAGCACGATGTTAGCTAACAAAGAAGGTCTCATGATCAAAACCGAAGTCGGTGGCTCCGCCCGTTATCATCATGATTATTACTTCCAACGTTCCACCGATATTGAGAAAGTGCCCGGCAATCCTTGGATCATTTGTACCCTCTGGATCGCAGAATGGGAAATCGAGTATGCCAAGTCTGTTGGCGACCTAGAGGCTCCACGCAAAACGTTGGAGTGGGTCGTCAAACACGCCATGGAAAGTGGCGTATTGTCCGAGCAATTGGATCCTTTCTCCGGCGAACCGGTGTCTGTTGCTCCACTTACTTGGTCCCATGCGACTTATGTACTGACTGTGGTCAAATATCTGAACAAATACAAACAGCTTTCCAAATAGCAATGAGTGATGTCGGCCGTTCTCTATGGGGGACGGCTTTTTTCAAGCACAGGCAAGTCCCAATAGTAGTGACCACCATGCCATCTCTCATCATAAATGGAAAATATACATTTATTTTTTGTGAATTTATCCGTATTAGTTGATTAGATGGGTTTTCTTTTCTACAGTTAAATCAGAATTAGCGGGAGAAAATCCAGTTATTTTATCGAGGAGGCCTGTATATGGGTACTTTCATCACCATTTTCATTTTCGTAATTGCCATTCTATTTCTTTTTTCTGCTTTCTCCCAAGAGTCTCAGCGCAGGCGAAAGCGAAGACGTCGACATGACAACCATGACACCAGCTATAGCGGTTTTGCTAGCGATTCCTCGCTGTACGAGAATCATCGTCATCATAGTGGTCATCATCATGGTGGTCATGTTGGTCATGGCAGTCACAGTGATCACGGGCACTCCAATGATAGTGGAGGGGATAGTGGAGGAGGGGATTCTGGCGGTGGCGATGGCGGTGGTGGTGGAGACTAAGCCAAGGCTACTCGAAACAGCCAGCCCTTATCATAAGGCGACTCATACAGCAGCATAGTGGCTCGTTCTACCAGAATGTTCACTGCAAGCACTTTTCCTGTGACAGGTGAAAATAAATCATACTCATCTACTGCGGTTTCGAGTGAACTCATAAACGCACCTTTCGTTAATTGCACACCTTTTTCTGGCAGCTCAATGAATAGGATCATTCCCCATTTCTCTAAAGCATGGTCAGTGAGCCCCACAACCGCCTCATTATCTTCTTTACGTATCCAATAGAGCTCTTCCGTCGTTATACTATCCATACGCTAATCTCCTTAAGAAGAAAGACCCCTCCGCCCGCATTCGCATGCTTACCGAGGGGCCTTCCTATGTAATTAAAACTTATTTAACAACCAAGTTTTTGTCGCCTGGTTTCCAGTTCATTGGGCACAATCCGCCGGATTGAAGCGCCTGAAGCACACGAAGTGTTTCTTCTACGCTGCGGCCTACGTCGTTGTGGTTAACAACTTCGTATTTCAATTCGCCTTCTGGATCGATGATGAATAGACCGCGAAGTGCGATACCTTCTTCTTCGATTAGAACGCCGTAGTCACGAGCAACGGATTTCGTAATGTCAGCAGCAAGTGGGAATGCCAATTTGCCAAGACCATTATCGTTAACCGGTGTATTGATCCACGCTTTGTGAGTGTGGATGCTGTCGATGGAAACACCAAGAATTTCAGTGTCCAAAGCTTTGAATTGATCAGCAGCATAGCTAAGTGCTGTGATTTCAGTTGGACATACGAATGTGAAGTCCAATGGGTAGAAGAAAAGAACTAACCATTTTCCTTTGTAATCGGACAAAGATGCTTTACCAAATGCTGTACCGTCACCTGTAGCTGTCTCCATTGTAAAATCAGGAGCTTGTTTACCAACTAAACGTTCTGCCATGGGTATAATTCCTCCTCAAAATCTATCTAAATTCTATATTATCCGTATAAAATGGTATCATCCCCCTACTTGAAAGTCAATAATTAGATCGTATACTAGATAATAATTATTTTAATCCATGGAGGCAATTTCCTTGTGAACGCATTCATTCCTCAGCATACGTTTTTGTGTGAAAAAAAGCCCGCATTCCCGAAGCAGATCTGCTTCGAAAGTGCGAGCTTATTTGTATACTTATTTGCGCATTGCGTCAACAATCAATTGACCCATTGCCAGCGTACCGATCGCTGTGCTCTTATCCACTGCGATGTCGCCTGTGCGGTGACCAGCGTCTAAGACTTCTTTCACAGCGCGCTCGATGGAATCCGCAGCTTCGTGGTAACCGAAAGTCAAACGGAACATCAAGGCAACGGAAAGGATGGTTGCGATTGGGTTGGAGATACCTTGACCTGCGATATCAGGTGCAGAACCGTGTACCGGCTCGTACAAGCCGAATGCGCCTTCGCCAAGGGAAGCGGATGCTAGCATCCCGATTGATCCTGTCAGCATCGCTGCTTCGTYGCTCAAGATGTCGCCGAACATGTTCTCTGTTACGATAACATCGAAGCTGGACGGACGGCGAAGCAATTGCATCGCACAGTTATCAACCAATACGTGCTCTAGCTCAACATCTGGGTAATCAGCCGCGATACGGTTAACCGTTTCACGCCATAGGCKGGATGTTTCAAGAACGTTTGCTTTGTCAACGGAAGCAAGCTTCTTACGACGTGTTTGCGCAATTTCAAACGCTTGACGCGCGATACGCTCGATTTCAGTTACGTTATATGCACAAGTATCAACCGCTTCTTGGCCGTTAGCTGTTTCACGACGGAATTTCTCACCGAAGTAAATACCACCAGTCAACTCACGAACAACGATCAAATCCGTGCCTTCAAGAACTTCTGGTTTCAATGTGGAAGCTTCTTTCAAGCAGTCGAAGATGAACGCAGGACGTATGTTAGAGAACAAGCCAAGCGCTTTACGAATACCTAGAAGACCTGTTTCAGGACGAAGCTCTTTGGAATTGTTGTCCCATTTCGGACCACCAACGGCTCCAAGAAGTACAGCATCTGCGGATTGACAAACTTTCAACGTTTCTTCCGGAAGTGGTGTACCTTTCTCATCGATTGCAATACCACCGAAAAGCGCGTGTTCTGTTTCAAATTGATATCCGAATAATTCTTCGGTACGTTTCAATACTTTTTCTGCTTCTGCAACGACTTCTGGACCAATACCGTCCCCAGCGATTACCGCAATTTTTTTAACATCAGCCATGACAATCATTCACTCCTTATTTTAGCAAACCTAGTTCGTTCATATTCCTATCGTTATATCCTGAACTCATTGTACCATAAGGAGACTCTCTTCTTTAGATATAAAATCTATCGCGTTTATAGGTATCACCTATTAACATATCTCATTGACTATTCTAGAACCCCAATACTTTTGATGATCACTTTAGGTGAAATATTCACTGTTGCTTCAGCTAACGCTTTTCCCCAATTATCCTCTATCTTCTTCCAGTCTTTATAGTGGAATGCACGTACATGAACGCCAAATTGAAAGGGATCTATTTGGTATTTTTGAGCTTTCTTGATTAGAGCCGCGCATTCTTCTTTCAATTCTTTTTCAATGGCTTGTTCCAGTTCTTTTTTCTTCTCATCCACATCTAGAGGAAACAACCGCTCTGTCAAATCAATCTGAACCTTCATCGGAATATCGATTGTCAAATGGTCATCTTCTTCGAACTTCGCCTTGATCTTTGGATTTCCTTTTTTGATGTTAAAGCTCACAAAGGACGATTCTTTGCTCGTATGGAACAAGTCAGGAGGAATGTGAAACGTTAATGGTATGCTTTTTTTCGAGTCGCCTTGCAATAAGATGAGCAGCGAACTCTCTTGATGATTCAAAGAAACCGCGTAGGTCCCATCTTTGTGTAAAAGAGTGGTACCTGTAATAACGAGTTCATTTTTCTCAGGTTTCATTTCAGTCAATACAGGCGTCATTCCTTTATCCTTTACTTGTAAATGAAACTTCTGCAGTGAAGTTTGCACGATAACCCTGCTCTTATTAGTACTCTCTACAAGATCTTTGATCACGCTGGCGATTCGGCCTTTATCGCTCATGTTCGTATACATGACATCTTTAACGGTTCCATCAATCACAATCACATTCGCATTGATCTCATTTCGAGAATCCCGGAAGAGAACATCTAAATAGGGAAGTGCGTTTCTTTGCTGCAGCAGTTTTTTTCCTATGAGAACATTTTGGGATTTTCCATAAGCAAGTCTGCCGCTCGTCTTACTATCAATTTCCCCTTTGGATTTACGCATCGTGTCAGCCCTTGAGAAAGTGATTTTAAATCTATCTTTGGCTTCTTTATTGAAAACAGGCGTTGACGTGTAAACGACTAACTTATTATTCTCGTTAAAATCAATAGCTTCTGTAAGAACAAACTGTTGATTCTCAATATATACGGCTTTACCGCAACCTGATACAATCATTAAAACGACCAATATTAACGAAATAGGCTTAAAATTCTTCATTGTTTGGATTCCTTTCTAACGAAATGAAAAATCCATCCGTACACCCATAGAACAAGTGGTAATATGAAAGCGCTGCATATACCTGCTAGTCCCCACGAATTGGCCATCTGAGTGATTTGGGAAGAAGTAGGAATAAAAAAGAATGGCGATAAAACCCATACAAATAAAATGATTCGTAAAGCATTCCGATGATCCTGCTTGCCTAATAACTGACTTATTCCTAGTGCAGCCGCGTAGAGATAAGGAATCACCGTCATAAATATGATAAACAAATAAAAGCTGAGACATATAATCTCCAACCGTTCAATAAAAGGTAATTGGATTACTTTCAATAAATTAAGTACGGGATATACATAATCCGTGACTTCCGTTGGAGAGAATCGAATAAAACATTCTATTGTAACGGCAACATAGACTACCATCGTTAATGAATTTGCAATCACAATTCCCTTGGATGCTGATTTCTTGTCCTTAAGAAACGGATAAAGAATGAAAGTTAGTTCAAATCCAATAAAAGAAAATATGGTTGATTTCACGCCAGCCAGAATGGGAAACACCCCTTCTTTTCCTATTGGAAAAAGATACATCCATTCGATATCCCTTAATGCAAATAACAATAAAAAAGGTATCCACAAAGTAACAAAACAAACAAGCTCAGCGAAGAGCCCTATCATCCTTATCCCTTGTTTTGTAATCATATAGATGGGAATAACAAACAGGATCATTAAGATATAGTTCCGTACTTCCTGTACAATCCATATTTTGATGATATGAATGGTTGAAAGCATAACGATACTTGCCGCATATACCGCTAGTAGAATCCATACTACTGCTAGACCTTTTCCCACCCACTTACCAAAGTACTTAGATAAGAGTTCGAATAACGTGTGATCGGGATTTTTTTCCATAATACGAATGATAACTAAGCTTAATAGCATAGACATCATCCACCCCAATACAATCGATACCCATCCATCAGTTCCAGACGTATTCGCTAAATCGCGAGGCAAAGATAGGATACCTATCCCAACTTGGGTTTCAAAAATGATAAGGATATATTGGATCAAGGAGATTTGATTGAACGAATATTTATTCATTAATCCCCCCCCTTTTTTCTTCCGCTTAGCTTTATTTGGAAACACCGATACTTTTGATGTTAACTTGAGTTGACATATTTATTATGGCATCAGATATTACTTGCCCCCAGTTATCCTCGATCTTTTTCCAATTTTTATAGTCGTGTGATCTTACATAAATCCCTAAACCAAATGGATAAACTTGGTACTTCCCTGCTTTCTTGATTAGATCTTGGCATTCTTTTTTTAGTTCTTCCGCAATCGCTCGTTCTAACTGTCTGCTCTGTCGCTCCATGTCTAAATCAAACATACGTTCCATTAAATCGATCTGAACTTTCATCAAGACATCGACTGTAAGATGACTTCCTTCAAACTTGGGCTTCATCTTAACCTTTACCTTGTTAATATTGAAACTCACATAAGACATTTCTTCATCCGTATGAAACATCTCAGAAGGAAGGTGAAATGTTAACGGTATGGGATTCTTCGTATTGTTCTGCAACAATAGCAGCAAAGAACTTTCTTGATTATTTAATGAAGTCGCATAGGTACCATCTTTATGTAAAAGAGTGGTTCCTGTAACGACAAGTTCCCCCTGGTCTACTCTCATTTCAGTTATGCTTGGTGTTATTGCATTATCCATCATTTGCTGATGGAATTTCTGTAGTGTAGTTAGAACTGAAATTCTGGCTTTATATGTGCTTTCTAGCATTAGTTTGAGTACGCTACCCAGTTGCCCTTTATCACTCGTTTTGGCATACATAACATCTTTCACAGACCCATCAACCACGATCATATTTGCATTAATTTCATTTTTTGGATCGCGAAAGAAGACATCAAGATAGGGTAATACATTGATTTGCTGCAACATTTTTTTTCCTATAAGAATACTTTGCAATTTTCCTGGCCCGAAACTACCGCTTATTTTCGACTCGAGTTTTTTCTTACCTATACGCAACGTATCCGCAGTTGCAGTTGTGATTTTATATTTATCTGTAGCTTCCCTACTGAAGACGGGACTTGCTGTGTAAATGACAAACTTATCATCATCATCAAGGTCTATACCTTCTGCAATCATAAACCGTTGATTCTCAATATATACTTCCTTACCGCACCCCATTAAACATAATACAGCTACCCAAATCAATACGATACTTCTCAAATTTTTCATTGCTTTTGCGCCTTTCTAGTGGGATGGAAGATCCATCCGTAGATCCAAAGGAAAATAGGAAACATATAAGCGAAATAAGCACCTGCCGTCCCCCACGATTTACCCATTTGATTTATTTGAGAAGAAGAAGGGACAAAAAAGAAGGATGAGCATAACCAGAGGCACATGACGATTCGTAACATATTCCGATGATCCTGTTTGCCAAATAATTCACTTACACCTAGTACAGCTGTATACAAGTAGGGAATGATCGTCATGAACAGTGTAAATAAATAAACGGAAAGAAATATGATTTCCAACCTTTCTAGAAATGGTAATTGGATGAGCTTCAGTAGGTTGAGTGTGGGATAGGCGTAATCTTTGATCTCATCAGGAGAGAATCTAACAAAGCAAATTACGGTCACGATTACAAAAACAATCATGGATAACGAGTTTCCAATGATAATACCTTTGGACGCGGATTTCTTGTCCTTTAGAAACGGAAATAAAATGAAAGCAAGTTCAAATCCAAGGAACGACAGAACGGTTGGTTTTACGGTAGACAAAATGGGACTCAAGCCTTCTTTACCGATGGGAAGAAGAAATAGCCAATGTGTATCTTTTAAGGCATACAACAACAAGAATGGCATCCACAACGAGATAATAAAGACGAGTTCAGCAAAGTGTCCGATTACCCTTATTCCATGCTTGGTGATGATATAGATGGGGATAATAAACAGGATCATCAAGATAGATTCCTTTATATCAGGTACAATCCATAGCTTTACGATATTGACGGTTGAGAACAATACCACACTTGCCGCATAGGCCGTGTACAAAATCCAAAGAACATAAATACTTTTACCCGCCATCGTCCCAAAGTATTGTGATAAAAGCTCAAATAACGTAGATTCGGGGTTTTTATTCATAATTCGAATGACAACCAAACTTACTAGTGTCGACAAAATCGAACCTAATACAATGGATATCCAGCCATCCGTACCAGCAGCAATAGCTAAATCACGGGGAAGGGATAAGACACCGATGCCGACTTGCGTTTCGAAAATAATTAAAATGTATTGGATCAAAGAAAGTTGATTAAACGTATACTTTTTCATGATTGATCTTCACCTTCTCTGTTTGCCCCCTGTCTTATAAGTTGCGTTGGATGGGCAGAGACTGGACGCTTTTTCATCTTCCACATCGGGAGTCGAATCCATACGTCTTTCCAATCAGACAATCGGATGGGCGCAATTGGACTTCCATATGATATGCCAAACGATTCCATTGAAATCAGGTGAGCACCTATAATCATCAGCCCAATCACAATGCCTACCATACCGAACACTGCAGCCAAAAGCATCATTGGAAAACGCAGCAACCGCAACGAGGAGGACATATCATAATCAGGAATAATAAAAGAGGAAATGGCCGTTATGGCAACGATAATAACCATAATATTACTTACAATTCCCGCTTGCACGGCAGCCTGACCGATGACAATCCCCCCGACGACACCTATCGTTTGGCCGATTGGTCCTGGTAGACGTAAACCCGCTTCCCTCAGCATCTCTAATGCGAGCTCCATTAGAAGCGCCTCCACAATAGGAGGAAAAGGTACCTTTGCTCGGGATTCCCCAATCGATATTAACAAAGCCAAAGGCAGTACCTCATAATGAAACGAAACAATGGCTATATATACGGCCGATAGAGAGATCGTAGTAATTAATGCTACATAGCGCAATAAACGCAGAAACGAGGCGATTAGCCAGCGATTGCTGTAATCATCAACACTTTGAAAGAACGCCGAGAAGGTTACAGGTGCCACGATTACACTGGGGGAGTGGTCGACAACAACGACTATTCTTCCTTGCAAAATATGGGCTGCTGCAGAATCCGGACGTTCCGTCATGATTAACTGAGGAAATAGGCTAATCGGATGATCTTCAATAAACTCCGCTAATTCACCCGTATTTAATATGGCATCCACATTAATTTGAAGTAGTCGGCCCTCCATTTCTTTTACGAAATCAGGCTGTACAACATCTTCCAGATACATCATAGACACTCTCGTATTTCCCCGAGATCCGATGTTGTATTCTTTTATTTTCAGTTCGCGATTTGGAAGATAACGTCTGATTAAGGCAATATTTTGCCCTGAAGTCTCGACAAACCCTTGATGTGACCCCTTTAGCGTCGACTCGATTTGCGGCTCTTTAATCGCTCTTTGAGGCCAGCCTTGTGTGTGTAAAATAACTGACCGCGTCTGTCCATGAATTAGAAGGATGCTTTTTCCCTGAAAAATCGCGTTTTCAATATCCGACCATAAGGTGGCAACATCTGTTTTTGCAATTGAAATGGAAGAGGACCAAATATCGCTTATCGACTCGACCTCATACATCAGCGGATATAAGATGTTATTATTGATGGCAGATTTATCAATGAGCCCATCCAAATAAACCAAAACGGCATTATCTCCGGTTTTTAATTGAAACTGACGTATACAAAGATCTGGTGCAAAAGTAAAGAAATCTTGAATCGTGGTAATATCATCGTCAAGTACTCCTGAAATCGATTGATTTAGAGGTACGGATGATTTCATGATTGGATCTGATTTTATTCCTTTTAACCATCTCCGAATCAACAACCTGCTTGCACCTCCAATCCGATATGACATGTACACCATATTTTGCCACATTCAGGAAAATTTATTCGTCAACACAAACAAAAATACCCTTCTTACCTTGTGGCAAGAAAGGGCATGTGCGTAGCTTGGTTTTACAATCATGAAAATGAAGAGATCACCATTTGTGTATAATTTCACCATAAATTTAATTTAGAATTCATCAATTTCTATTGCCATCTCCGGCTGTCAACAAAGGGTCATACATCATAATCGCATGGTTATCCGTCACCCATTCATCCCTTAAGAGCTGCCCTTCTCGATTCTTCACCCTTCGATGAATTTCATTATGACGAACATATCCACCCCAGTACTCTCGTGTGATTCTGTGGCTCTTCTCATATATTTCATAGCTATGAAGATGGGGACTACGTGCACGCCATTCACCAACTAAATGGGTATCCGAAACATGGATCATCAGCTGATACGGTTCTTGTGTCTCGTTCCGAATTTGCAAATCCAAGTAATTATAATAACACGTTGCCCCGCTCCCAAAAGGTTGAGATCTCCCTGCATCTGGAAATACATCATAACTGTGACGATACCTTTCCGTTATCGTAAGCGGCGTATGCAGCGTCATCCAATAGATCAAATTCGAAAGCTGGCATAAACCCCCGCCAACACCTGTCTTCACCTTTCCGTGAAAGAGCACCATGCCATCAACATACCCCTTCCTACGGGGTGTACTGCCAATCAAGCGCCAATAGGAAAAAGTCTCACCAGGCTGGATAATCACGCCATTCAACTGCTTCGAAGCAATTTTCAAATTGATAACCTTATTATGCTGAAGCCACATATCTACATCTTTCAACTGTCTTAGAAGCGGTGTACGGTGCGTGAAAGCTCGTTGAGGGAGCATGTCGCTCTGTTTATGAGTAGCGTACTTTTTGTCATCGAATATCCAGGCCAAATATCGTTTCAAACGATACGCTTTGATCCCGAGATAAATTCTAGCACGGCTACGGTGGATCGGTTTTAAGGGTTTACTCATCCGATGAAAGTCCCCTTTCTCATATCCTCTTCCCATCTTAATTTCTAAATAATCCCAAGTCAACGGACCAAAACCGTCTTCTAGCTTAATCACTCCATTATACCTACGGTAAAGTGTTAAAAAATGGTAGTGAAGCACACGCCGCTTTTCTAGTCAGCCTTTGCTGATGCTAGGGAGCGGCTTCTTTATTTTCTTGAAAAGGGGGGAGATTGGATTTGTCAGTATTTGATACTTCTTATGAGGCATTCATTCAGGAGCATTATTTCTGTCCCCCATATTCTATTTAAACGAAAATAGCGTTATGCCATCATTCTATTTCACTTGAAAGTGTTCTAGAAACCAGAATAACGCTATCGTATGGCGCTATTTCCCCTTTTCTGACCACGCCCGCGGCCGCCTCGCTGCGCCACAAAAAACACCCAAAGCCAACGGCCTTGGGTGCTGCATCTCTTTTAAGCATTTTGCAAATAAGATTCCATCGCTTTTGCGAGCTTTTTCATGCCTAGAACAGTCGTTTCTTTATCTGTGTGCGTGTAGTTCAAGCGCATTGTGTTGTACTGTGGATTTTCCGCGTAGAACGTAGCGCCGGGAACAAAGGCAACGCCTTCTTTGACCGCGATTTTCAACAAATCCGCTGCGTTAATTTGCTCAGGAAGCTCTACCCAAATGAACATGCCGCCCTTTGGCTCTTCCCATTTCAGACCAGGCCAGTTCAGCTCCTTGAGCAGTCCTGACATGAACTTCATCCGATCCAGATACTGTTCACGGATTAAGGAAATATGCGCGTCCAGATCAAAATGCTCAAGCAAGTGATACAGCGTTTGCTGATCAATCGTACTGGAGTGCAGATCCGCGGATTGCTTGAAGCGTGCAACTTGACGAATCAGCGACTCGTCCCCCATCACCCAACCTGTACGGAAAGCAGGAGCTACGGTTTTGGAGAAGGTGCTCGTGTAAACAACGTTTCCACCCTCAGCTTTTCCACCTAATGAGTAGACAGTCGGATAACTTTCGCTCTCGTCAAACTGGATTTCCCCGTATGGGTCATCTTCCAGAATGAGGACATCCGCGCCGCGGCAAATATCCAGCAACCCTTGACGACGTTCCAAGCTCCATGCACGACCCGCAGGGTTCGAGAAGGTTGGAATAACGTAGACCATTTTCGGATTATGCTTCGCAATTTTAGCCGCTAAATCCTCCATGATCATCCCGTCGCTATCGCTGTCAACGGAATAAATCTTCGCGCCTTTGGCTTGGAACACTTGGATCGCGGCCAAATACGTCGGACTTTCAACGAGAATGACATCACCTTCATCAATATACACGCGTGTCAAAAGGTCAATTGCTTGCTGCGAACCTGTCGTCAGCAGCATCTCGTCTGGTGTAACCAGCATGTTCTTCGCTGCCATTCGCTTGCATAGGGATTCACGCAAAGGCTTGTAGCCCTCTGTTAACCCGTATTGCAGCGCAGACTTCCCGCCGCCAACAACTCTCGTGAACGCATCGCTAACCGCGTCTAATGGAAAAAACTCTTCAGCAGGCAATCCGCCAGCAAAGGAAATAATCGAGCTCCCTTGAGTTAGCTTAAGAATTTCTCTTACAGCTGACGATGAGAAGCCTTCCAACGATTTCGAAAATCGATATTTCATACAGGGACGCATCCTTTCGCATTTGTAGAAAGCACCCCTCCTCGAATCGTGGAGGTGAGGTGCTTATCCGGGTTGCCATGAAAGCTAAGAGATTATTATATTAACGTAACGTTGCTTCTGTTGCTTGTTGGGTTTTTGCGTTTCTCAATCAGTCTGTTCACAGCGTCTAGGTAGGCCTTCGCGCTTGCTTCCAGAATATCCGTAGAAATACCGCGCCCTTGAACGGAAATCGTGTCCTGTTTCAGAACAACATGAACTTCACCAAGCGCATCTTTCCCGTGGGAAACGGATTTGATGGAATAGTCGTCAAGCTCCACGTTTTCCTTCGTCGCTTTATCAATCGCGTTGTAAATCGCGTCAACGGAACCGTTACCTACCGCGCTCTCAGTTACTTCACTGCCATCTTGGAAGCGAACGTGGACTGTTGCGGTTGGTGTCATTTGGTTGCCGTAGGCAACTTGAAGCGTACCAAGCGCGAAAATTTCCGGTGTCTCGATCAATTTTTCTTCGATCAAAGCACGAATATCTTCATCTTCTACTTGCTTCTTGCGATCTGCCAAATCCTTAAACTTGGCAAAAGCCACGTTTACTTGCTCGTCGCCGAGCTCGTAGCCGAGATCAATCAACTTCTCACGGAATGCGTGGCGACCGGAGTGTTTGCCCATAACGAGCTTACTTTCCTTCACACCGATTGTTTCCGGAGACATAATCTCGTACGTTGTTTTCTCTTTGAGCATGCCATCCTGATGGATGCCGGACTCATGCGCGAAGGCGTTAGCGCCAACAATCGCCTTGTTGCCTGGAACCACCATGCCAGTCAGCTTGCTGACTAGACGGCTGGTGCGGTAGATCTCGTTCAGCACAAGTGAAGTCTTCGCTTGGTAGAAGTCTTGGCGTGTTTCCAACGCCATGACAACTTCTTCGATCGAGGTGTTCCCTGCGCGCTCACCAATTCCATTGATTGTGCCTTCGATTTGGTCGGCACCGTTCAGAACAGCAGCGAGCGCGTTCGCAGTCGCCATGCCTAAGTCGTCATGGCAGTGCGCACTCAATTGAATTTTCTCAATGCCTGGGACTGTTTCTTTCAGCATTTTGAAAATATTACCATAGTCATACGGTGTCATATAACCGACTGTATCTGGAATATTCACGACAGAAGCGCCAGCGCGAATCGCCATGCTTGTTACTTCCGCGATAAAGTCCAGCTCCGTACGTCCTGCATCTTCGAGTGAGAACTCAATTTTGCTGAAATACTTCTTCGCATATTTAATCGCAGCTTCAGCCGTTTCCAGCACTTGGTGCTTCTCCATACGCAGCTTATGCTGACGGTGAATCGGAGACGTAGCAAGGAAAAGATGAATGCATGGATCTTGTGCACCTTGAAGGGCTTCACGCACAGCCTCGATATCATTCTCTCTTGCACGGGACAAGCCGATAACAGAAGCGTTCTTAATCGCTCTAGCGACCGCATTCACACCAGCCAAGTCCCCAGGGGATGCCGCAGGAAAACCAGCCTCCATACGATCCACACCAAGCTTCTCTAGCTGCAAGGCGATCTCAACCTTCTCCTGAGTGTTCAGGTTCACACCTGGTGACTGCTCACCATCACGAAGGGTAGTATCAAAAATGTAAATTTTACGCACCGTGTCACCTCCTAAAAGTTTTCGATAGAAAACTTGCTTCGCAAGCATTTGCTAAGATATTTTTTCTAAGTCGTTATAGTATTCACAGGGAGCAATTGGGAAATTCTCCTCAATCACTCCCTGTGGAATGTACAGCCTATAAAATTCAATAATGCCTAAGATTATTTTTTGATCCAGTGCATCATTTCACGCAATTGTCCGCCAACAACCTCGATTGGGTGTTGAGCTTCGTTACGACGCGTTGCGTTCATGAAAGCGAAGTTGGATTGGTTTTCCAAGATGAAATCGCGAGCGAATTTACCTTGTTGGATGTCGGAAAGAACTTCTTTCATCGCTTTTTTCGTTTCAGCAGTGATGATACGAGGACCTGTTACATAGTCACCGTACTCAGCTGTGTTGGAGATGGAACTACGCATGGAAGCAAGTCCACCTTCGTACATCATATCAACGATCAATTTCAATTCGTGCAAGCACTCGAAGTAAGCCATTTCTGGTGCATAACCCGCTTCAACCAATGTTTCGAAACCAGCTTTAACTAGCTCAGAAGCACCGCCACAAAGAACTGCTTGCTCACCGAACAAATCAGTTTCTGTTTCTTCACGGAAAGAAGTTTCGATAACGCCTGCACGTGTACAGCCGATACCTTTTGCATATGCAAGACCGATTGCTTTTGCATTGCCAGTCGCATCTTTCTCGATTGCGATCAAGCCAGGTACACCAAAACCTTCAACGTACGTACGACGTACCATGTGACCAGGGGATTTAGGAGCTACCAAGAATACATCTGTACCTTCAGGAGCAACGATTTGTCCGAAATGGATGTTAAATCCGTGGGAGAACATGATAGCTGCGCCTTTTTTCATGTTCGGTTGAATGGACTCACGGTAAACGCGAGCTTGTGTTTCATCCGGCATTAGAATTTGGATAACATCAGCGCGACGTGCTGCTTCTTCTACAGATACAACTTCGAAACCATCGTTTTTAGCTGCGTTCCATGAACGGCCTTCACGAAGTCCGATAATAACGTTCAACCCGCTGTCACGCAAGTTTTGTGCTTGTGCGTGCCCTTGGGAACCATAACCAACAACCGCAATCGTTTTACCTTTAAGTACCGCTAAGTCTGCATCTTTTTCATAGTAAGTAGTAACTGCCATTCGAATAAATCCTCCTTTGATATAATGAATCCGTTTTGTCTACCCCTTGAGTGGGTGTTTCAACGATTTACCGTGGTACTTCGCTGAAACCCCCACTCAAGGAGATGTTATTGCTGGTAGAAAACTTGGCTTTTCTTGGTAAAAATTTATTTAACCGAACCGCGAATCATCGCAGTAACGCCCGTACGGGAAAGCTCACGAATGCCATAAGGACGAAGCAATTCGACCATAGCATCTATTTTATCTGAATCTCCAACAACTTGCACGATCAATGAAGCTGGACCAATATCAACAACTGCCGCGCGGAACGTTTCCACAATTCCTAGAATTTCAGGACGCATAAGCGGTTCAGCATTTACTTTAATTAGTGCGAGTTCTCTAGCTACCATTGGGTTGGAGCTCAAGTCCACAACCTTGATAACGTCGATCAACTTGTACAATTGCTTGGAGATTTGCTCCAATGTGTTATCATCACCCGTGGTTACGATAACCATCCGGGAAAGTCCGTTTTCCTCGGACTCTCCTACAGTGATGCTCTCAATGTTAAAGCCACGGCGTCCAAACAAACCAGAAACACGTTGCAGGACACCAGGCTGATTGTTTACGAGTACGGAAACTGTATGTTTAGTTGTCATTCCGAATCCCCCATTAACATGTCACTAATTGTATCGCCCGCTTTAACCATTGGGAACACGTTCTCGCCCTTCGGTACGACGAAATCAATAACGACAGGCCCCGGTGTATCGAGGGCTTCCTGCCATACTCTTCTCGCTTCTTCTTTCGTCGTTGCGCGCAAGCCTTTTACGCCGTAAGCTTCTGCAAGCTTCACGAAATCAGGGCTTCCTGCCAAGTCGATGTGACTATAGCGATTCTCATAAATGATTTCTTGCCATTGGCGAACCATCCCAAGCACTTGGTTGTTGATAATAACAACTTTAACCGGAATGTTGTTGATCGCACAGATCGCAAGTTCTTGCGCACACATCTGAACGCCGCCGTCTCCATTGATGGAAACAACTAGTTTATCAGGGTTCCCCATTTGAGCGCCGATCGCCGAAGGGAATCCGAAGCCCATCGTTCCAAGTCCACCTGATGTTACTAGGGAACGAGGGTTTTTGAATTTATAGAACTGCGCAGCCCACATTTGATGCTGACCAACGTCCGTTGTAATGATCGCTTCACCTTTGGTTGTTTCGCTGATCATTTCAATAACGTATTGCGGTTTAAGCTCAGTTTCGGTTCCGCCGTATTTCAACGGGAACTTCTCTTTGCTTTCTTGCAGCTCAGCGATCCATGCAGCGTTATTCGCAGGCTTCGCTTTCGTATTCGCATACTCCAGAACGGCTTTCACATCACCAACGCATGGGATATCCGTCTTCACGTTCTTGCCGATTTCAGCTGGATCTACGTCGATATGAGCGATTACTTTTACCTTTGGAGCAAAACCATTCAAATTCATCGTCACTCGATCATCGAATCGGGAACCGATAGAAATCAATAGATCTGCATTCTGGATCGCTGTATTCGCTGTAAACGTTCCATGCATCCCTGGCATACCGAGCCATAGCTCGTGTGCACTTGGGAAGCCGCTTAAGCCGAGCAAAGTCGTGGCTACTGGGATCCGTGTTTTATTAACAAATTCGATCAATTCATTGGAAGCATCCGCATAAACAACGCCGCCCCCTGCAATGATTACTGGACGTTCAGCCTCTTCGATGGCTTTGATCAGCTTATCAACTTGCAGCTTATTCGGTTGTACCGTAGGGTTGTAACCACGAATGCTTACATCCTTTGCAGCCTTAAATATCGTTTTATGAGCGGAGACATCCTTTGGTATGTCAATGAGAACCGGGCCCTTACGTCCTGAGTTCGCAATATGGAATGCTTCGTGAATGATACGCGGCAAGTCATTAACGTCTCTTACCAAGTAGCTGTGCTTCGTAATCGGCATTGTAATACCTGTAATGTCAGCCTCTTGGAAAGCATCCGTACCGATGAAGTTCGTTGCAACGTTACCTGTAATAACTACTAGAGGAACAGAATCCATATATGCTGTAGCGATACCTGTGACTAGATTCGTAGCCCCCGGTCCGGAAGTTGCGATACATACGCCAACTTTGCCAGTTGAACGAGCGTAGCCGTCAGCTGCGTGAATTGCGCCTTGCTCATGTCTAGTCAACAAGTGATTGAAATCATCAAAACCATGCATCGCATCATAGATGTACAATACAGCGCCGCCTGGATATCCAAAGACGCAGTCCACACCCTCCAGCAATAAGCTTCTTAGCAAAATCTCGGAGCCTGTAATCAGGTCTGGCTGCGTCAGCTTCTCAATTAGTTCTTCTTTAGAGCGTTTTGGTTCAGTTTGAACATTCATTGTGATCCTCCTCTCGAAAAGTCAATTCGTGTTATCGTCTACCATGCCATGAAAATAAGAAAAACCCCTATCATCCCGGACACGCACAAAACGTGTTCAACGGGACGAAAGGGGTTTAAGCTTCCGTGGTACCACCCAAATTTGCTATATGCCTCACAGCACATAACCTTAGCAGGAATGTTCATGAACGAACATTACCCTCAGCACGATAACGTGTGCTCTTCCGGTTCTCCCTACTACGTGCGAACAATCCACATGTTTCAGGAAAACAGCTCCGAGGTGACTTCGTACGTAAGGGATTAAGGCGATGGTTTCAGCAAGTCCAACGCTCTCTGCGCATAAGTGCCCTTATTACTTCTTCCTCTTCATAGCGATTCATTCATATGCTTCACCATATCAAATATGATTAAAGATTATTATATGCATCTGAAAGCCAATAGTCAATAGGTAGATCGAATAAAACAATGGAAAGTGAGAGAAGATAATACCAATTCTATGGAAAGTTCTGAGGAGGCCTACAATGAAAACGTCTCTGCAAGTCCCTTTCCCCATGACCACAAGCTTACAAGACAATGTTAACTGGGTGCTGCAAAAATTAGGACAAAGCTCGGATGTCCACTATCGTCCGCTCCAAGTTGGCATCTATCCCGATACGAACAGCATCGCTTTATTTTACATAGAAGGACTTGCCAATTACGACATCTTAAATGAACATATCTCTAAGCCGCTTCAAGCGACTCATGAGAATGAATCCTTCTGGCAGCAGGATGTATGCGTCCATGATTTGTTGTGCCAAGCAATTACACTCAGCGATCTATGCTTTAGTTCAGAAGGCAATGATGCTATCGCTGCACTACTCGGAGGCAACACCGTACTCATCGTAGACGGCTATAACGAAGCCATTATTGCAGGAACAGCAGGTGGGGAAAGAAGATCCATTGAGGAACCGCAAACACAAACCGTTGTCAGGGGGCCTAAAGAAGGCTTCACAGAGGACATTCGAACGAATACTTCTTTATTACGAAGAAAAATTAGATCACCTGATTTACGGTTCATTTCCATGCGTATCGGCCGATTTACCCAAACCGAAGTCGTACTTACGTATTTGGAGGGCATCGCTAACCCGGTTGTCGTTAAAGAAGCTTTGAGGCGATTAGAAAAAATCGATACCGATAGCATTCTCGAAAGCGGCTATATCGAAGAATATATCGAGGATGTCACCTACTCCCCTTTTCCAACCATTATGAACTCAGAAAGACCAGATGCGGTAGCAGCAGGTCTCTTGGAGGGACAAATTGCCATACTCGTGGACGGGACACCTTTTGTCTTGCAGGCACCGGTTACGTTTTTTCGGTTTTTACAGTCTAGTGAGGATTACTATCAACGTTTCGATATTGCGACGTTCATCCGTTTCATTCGGTATATGTCCTTCTTCGTCTCCATGTTGCTACCGTCTCTATATATTGCGATTACAACATTTCACCAGGAAATGCTTCCGACTACTCTGCTCATCAGCTTAGCTGCGCAGCGTGAAGGCGTTCCTTTTCCGGCGATTGTCGAGGCTTTTCTGATGGAAATTACGTTCGAGGTGCTTCGTGAAGCTGGTGTCCGCATGCCTCGTGTCATCGGTTCGGCCATCTCTATTGTTGGAGCTCTCGTGCTAGGACAGGCCTCTGTACAGGCGGGCTTAGTATCTGCAGCTATGGTCATTATCGTTTCGTTTACTGCGATCTCCAACTTCGTGACGCCTGCGCTGAATATGGCAGTAGCCGCACGATTGATACGATTTGGATTAATGCTTCTGGCGGGTACGTTCGGCTTATTCGGTATTTTGACAGGCTGTATGGCCATTCTTATTCATTTGGTCTCTCTTCGCTCCTTTGGTGTCCCCTATTTAACACCAGTGGCGCCTATGGTTCTCAGCAGACTAAATGATACCTTCATACGTATTCCTAGATGGTTAACGTTCCAGCGCCCGCTTAGCAAAGGGAATAGAACGAGACAAACCCGTTATGACAAGCCTTCTCCGCCTAAGGAAGATCAGTAGTAACTAGAAAGAAAGATATCCTGAGGGAGGTTATCGATCGACATGCGTAAACGTATTATGCGATATGTGATTGTTATCTCCCTCTGTTTGCTGCTGACKGGTTGCTGGGATCGGAGAGAACTAAATCAGTTGGCCATTACCTCCGCAACCGCCCTTGACTGGGACGGAAAGGAATGGACGGTTTCCTATCAGGTTGTTATTCCACAATCTATTGCAAACCCTAACACCGGCGGCAGTCCTGGCCAGCAGGCACCCGTTATGGTTTTCTCGACGAGCGGGGGGACGATTCGGGGTGCTGTACAGAAATCCAGTCGAGAAATGCCGCGTTCGCTTTTTTTCGCACACAATCGCGTCATTGTCATCGGTGAACAAGCCGCAAAACAAGGCATTTCACAATTATTGGATGTCTACTTGCGCAACTCAGATTCACGTGAAACGGTAAGCGTCTTGGTCACTGGCGGCGAAGGCAGAAAAATCCTTGAACAAATCATCCCCCTGGAAAAAGTTCCAGGAGCCGCTATCAAAAATATGATCCGCAACGAGGAGAACAACAGTTCAAATTACAACCAACTTATGCTGTATCAAATGATGATGAGCATGAGCAGCGACTCCCCTTTCACCCTAATTCCCGAAATCATAATCTCCGGGAAAGGAGAGAACACCTCGATTGCTGAGCTTAAGAATACCTCCTTCACCAACAAGTTGCGGTTGGGGAGAATGTCCATCTTCAAAAAAGATAAGCTCATTGGCTGGTTTACACCTGATGAAGAATATGGGATTAGTTGGATTCGAAATTCGATTAGTCGAACTACCTTATATTTTGGGTGTAAGGAGGACAAAAAGGATTACAAGGCCGCACTGCGCATTACGCATAGCAAGAGTAAGACGAAGCCCCTTCTATCCAATGACGGACATTTAATTATGCGTGTTGATGTCCAGGCTTCTGGCACCCTCGAAGAAAACGGCTGTCCGAATGATCCGACGCAGCCAGCAGATTTACAAACACTGGAGCAAGCTGCAAGCACCGAAATCACGAAGTTGATCACGGATGCTGTCCATTCCGCTATTCAGAAAAATGCAGATGTCTTCCTATTTGCAGATACGATTCATAAGCATCATCCGAAGATCTGGAAACAGGTTAAACCCATTTGGGATGAACAGTTTGCTAATCTGCAATTGGAAGCGAATGTGAATGTGAAAATCTCACGAATTGGTATGAGCGGCAAATCCTTCTTGGAGATAACCAATGAAAGCAGTGAGTGATTACTAGCGAAAGGAGGCTTCGCCAATGCCTGTTCAGATAACGAAATATCAGCTTTTTGTGATGATTATTCTCTTCGAAATCGGAAGTACACCGCTATTTGCATTAGGCAGTTCGGCGAAGCAGGACTCCTGGCTTGCCATGCTGGCTGCTGCGGTGGCCGGCTTCTTGCTCTTGCTCCTATTTCTTGCGATCCAAAGAAGGGCACCTGACCAAGATTTAATGGGACTGCTGAAAATCAGTTTCGGTACATGGATTGGCACCTGTATAGGGGTCACTTTTGCCATTTATTTTGCTTATGAGTCTATGAGAAATGTACGTGATTTCGGTGAAATCTCGAATCTCACCTTACTTAGCACAACACCTAAATACGTGACAATGTTCATCATTCTGCTATTAGCTTTCTATACCATCATCATGGGTGTGGATACCCTATTCCGAATGACAGAAGCACTTCTGCCAGTTGTCGTCATTAGCTATGGCTTCCTTATTTGTCTCATTAGCATTGCAGGGCTCATCCATCTCGACAATGTGCTTCCTGTTCTGGAGAATGGCTTAGCCCCAGTCCTGAAGGCCGCATTTCCGGATATTGTGTCCTTTCCTTTTGGACAGACCGTTATCTTTTTTATGATTTGGCATTTGTTTCCCGATCAACAAAAATTAAAGAAGCTCAGTCTCATCGCCTATAGCACGGTAGCCCTATTTTTAATTGCCATGAACGTGCTCAATATAACCATTTTAGGTACGACGCTCGTCGCCAACGCTACGTTGCCTTTTTTACAGACTGTGCAACTCATCGAGGTGGGAGACATCTTAGAACGCTTAGACGTGATGGTCACTTTACTGCTGTTTCTAGGCTTATTTGTGAAAATGACGACATTCTACTGGGGAGCAGTATATGCACTCACACATTTGTTTCCAGCTATTCATAAGCGTTACTGGCTTATGCTAGTGGGCCTGCTTATCTTTATCTCATCTTTTCTTGAATCGAACTATACCACCCACGTATGGCTTGGACTAAAGTTTAGCGTGAAAATTTACCCTTTGTTTCAAGTCTTGATCCCGATTGTTATGTTTATTGTGATGTTGGTACGTAGGATTTCTGTTAGGCAGCCCCCTGCTTCAGACGTGTAATTTCTCTTATAGGAAAATAAAAGAGCCTGCCCCCTGATGGGGACAAGCTCTTAAGCACATCGCTTACGCGTTTACTTTCGCTTTTGCAGCTGTTGCCAAATCGTTGAACGCTTTGGAATCATTCACAGCTAGGTCAGCCAAGATTTTACGGTTAACTTCGATACCAGCCAATTTAAGGCCGTGCATCAATTTGCTGTAGCTCAAGCCGTTTTGACGAGCGCCTGCATTGATACGAGTAATCCAAAGTCTACGGAAGTTACGTTTTGTTTGACGACGGTCACGGTATGCATATACCAATGACTTCATTACTTGCTCTTTAGCTGTTTTAAATAAACGGTGTTTGGAACCGAAATAACCTTTTGCTAATTTCAAAATTTTCTTACGACGGTGAGCGCGAATAAATCCGCCCTTGACTCTTGCCATTGTGAACTACCTCCTGGGATATATAAATGATGTTCGAATTTTATGCTGCGTTACAATTAACCTTTGATAAGGGACAGTTGTTGTTGCAAACGACGTACATCGCCAGGAGCCATTGTTGGGTTCGTGGACAATACGCGTTTTTGCTTGGATGATTTACCAGAAAGCAAGTGGTTCTTACCTTGTTTGTATCTCATCACTTTGCCTGTGCCAGTGATTTTGAAACGGCCTTTCAGGCTGCTGTGTGTTTTCATTTTCGGCATGTTGTTGTTCCTCCTAATTTAGTATACTCGCCTAAGTTGTCGCTTTTGGCGTTAAGATCATGATCATGCTTCTTCCCTCAAGCTTAGGAGCACGCTCCTGCGAGGAGATTTCAGCAGTTTCTGTAGCAAGGCGCTCAAGCACTTTGCGACCAATCTCCGAGTGTGCAATTTCACGACCACGGAAACGAACGCTAGCTTTAACTTTATCGCCTTCACCAAGAAACTTAACTGCGTTGCGAAGCTTCGTTTGGAAGTCATGTTCATCGATCGTCGCACTCAGGCGAATTTCTTTGATATCCACAATCTTCTGATTCTTACGTGCTTCTTTTTCTTTCTTCTGCGTTTCATAACGGAACTTGCCGTAATCCATAATGCGGCAGACAGGCGGCTTCGCCGTCGGTGCAACGTTTACTAAATCAAGGTTCGCGTCAAGTGCAATTTGAAGAGCTTCGCGAATTGGTGTTATACCAAGTTGTTCTCCGTCCGCCCCAATAAGGCGTACTTCCTTCACACGAATCTCGTCATTAATCATATGGTCTTTGCTAATCGTGTTCCACCTCCATAAAGTATGTAACTCTCTTCCAAATATAAAAAAGATGCGGGCACAGTGGGCCCACATCTTCATCAATAACAGGTTTAAGACAAACCTATTGAATATACATGATGATTCATTCAAACCAGCCAACGTTACGTTAGTCAGGTGAGAAGCGGGCGCTTCTGCTTTACTTGAAACATATTATCATCTCATTCTAGAAAAGTCAACTCACTTGTTTACTTTTCATTTCATCCAACCGGATGACACGCGTATGCTCGGTGTGACTCCATTGTTTGTTGTTTTGCGTGAAGAACGCATAGAACGTAATTGGCCACCAAGACAGCATGAAAATTGGGTAAAGCAACAAATATTTGTACGTCTTCTTATGAGCCTTCTCTATCAGCATAGACATCGGAAGCAACACGTAGATCGCCAAGCTAAGTGAATTGATGACAACCGGATTAACATGCACCAGAGCTGAGTCAGCCGTCCCGTGCGATGTCATGGACTGAATCCAAAGCATAACGGTTAATATGGCACCAAAGAAGAAATTGTATACATTCGCCGAATAGATCGCCGCGTCAATTTTCATCCAGCTTCCTGTCTTAATCCCTTGCCATAGCAATGGGAAGAAGAAGCGTTTGGCTACTTCAAAGTGTCMTTGCATCCAACGTAAACGCTGTTTAGCAGAAGCGTTGAAGGATAGCGGTTTCTCATCGTAAACACGCGTATCATAGTTGAATGTAGGTTTGATTCCCATTTGAACACATCGCATTGAAAATTCAAGATCCTCGACCAAGCTCGTTGCGCGCCAGCCAATTTCCTTTAACAAATTGGAGTCGAAGCACATGCCCGTACCGCCAAGGAAATTGGCTAGTCCCAGGTTGGATCTAGGGGTTTGAACAAAACGGTTCGCGTAGAAGTAGGAGATAGCGAAAGACCCCGTAATCCATGAATCATTCGGATTCTTGGTATCTAGGTAAGCTTGAATCACGCGGGAGCCTGAACACAGATCATTATTCATGTGAATCAAATAATCTGGACTAACCAGGTTATCCGCATCAAACATCACGATGCCATCGTACTGACGCTCACGCTTCCATAACTCTTTGAGCATCCATTCAATCGCATACCCTTTTCCTCTAAGGTTCGGGTTATGGCGCTCCATCGCATACACCCCGTGGTGACGGGCAATGTCAGCCGTGTTATCCGTGCAGTTGTCACAAATCACGAAGATGTCATAAAGCTCTCGCGGATAATCTAAGGTCTTCAGGTTCTCAATTAAAGCTCCGACGACTTGTTCCTCATTATGAGCCGCAACCAATACAGCAAACGATTTCTGTGGAGCAAACATCTTTTTGTTTTTGGGACGATACCAACCAAAAAACGTTAAAAACAACTGATACGCACCGATCAAAGCCAAAAAGACTTGAACGGAAAGCATAATCTTGTCTAGCATGAAGCAAAGTCCCCCTTTTTTTGTGCACGTCAGCTATCTTTTTGTATGCCTAGTGCGTTTATGTACAGGTCATTCATGTTAACAAACTAACGGTGAAACAATCGTTTCTGATTTTCCTCTCTTTCCCCCTGTTTGTCAAAGTCTGCAAACTTCGAAAAAGCGTCAGTTCTTTGATTTTTGGGAGGTTCGCACACACCGAATAGAGCATGCGCTTGAAATCAGGTCGAAAATGTCTTGTTTTCATCGTTTTTCATATATTGTGTACCAAAAGTTCACCATTTAGACGAACACTGTCTTTTCTATCTGGTGACGTCCTTATTATAAATTACTCAGCTATTCGCTGACAACTTTTGCTTAAATACCCTGTTAATGGATAGCTTTACAGACCTTAAAAACATTCGCATAACAAAGTCTGTAAGAGTCCGTCGTTCACAATTAGGACATATCAAGCCTTAGTTGTGGCGGCATATCCGCTCCAAATTTCGGAAACACTAGCCATACATATTACGAACTTAGCTGGGGCAGGTTGAAGATAATTGCCATCCTACCATACAAATGTTAACGCCAGATTAGTGCAACATTAATTTGAATTTATGAATATTTATCATCCAGTTAATCCTCCTCTAATAAACACATCGTATGATAGAGGTAGCGAGCAGCATTTCCAAGTTTAGAAGGAGGCGGTTACTCATGAGCAGCAAAGTTGTCCATTGGCTTCAAGATCATGAAACACGTCTATTCCACTTCGTCAATCAACGGATCCAACATCATTTTCTGGATCAATTCTTTACGAAGATCACCCATTTGGGCGGTGCCACAGCATCCATTATGATCTCTTTATGCTTGGCCTTTTTTGGGCAAGGTTCGCTGCGTATAGCTGGACTTCAAGCCCTGTTGGCTTTAACCATCAGCCATATTCCTGTTGCTATTATGAAAAAGAGATATCCTAGACTTCGCCCTTATCTTGTCCTTCCTCAAACCATTACACATAAAAACCCTCTGACGGATCACTCGTTTCCCTCTGGGCATACCACGGCTATTTTCTCGGTAATCATCCCTTGCGTGAATGCTTTCCCCATGCTAGGACTCTTACTAATCCCTCTTGCCTTAGTTGTCGGTATGTCGCGGATGTACTTAGGACTCCATTATCCATCGGATTGTATCGTAGGTTGCTTGATTGGAACGACGGTATCGGTAGTGACAGTCGCATTCTGGGGGTAAAACATGGAACATGTATCGCGAAAAAGAAGAGTGCTCATCCTATCAGAAGGCTTCGGTGCCGGCCATACGCAAGCTGCATTCGCACTAGCCAGCAGCTTAGAACAGCGCTGCTCTACGATCGAAACGCGTGTTGTGGAGCTCGGCTCCTTCCTACATCCCACGCTGGCACCTTGGATTCTCGGCGCTTATAAGAAAACCATTGCTGTACAGCCTAAATTGTACGGTCGGTTGTACCGTGCTCAATATCAAAAATCGCTTAATCCGTTGACGCAGCTCGCCCTCCATCGCATTTTTTATGCACAAACGGCAGCTATGATCAGGCATTGGGCGCCGCAAGCCATCGTATGTACGCATCCTTTCCCCAGCGTCGTTGTTTCACGATTGAAAAGAGCAGGCTTGCATATCCCCTTATGCACCGTTATCACCGACTACGATGTTCATGGGACATGGGTCAGCCGTGAGGTGAATAAATACATGGTGTCTTCCGAAGATGTTAAACATAAGCTCATCATTCATGGCATCGCGGCCGCGCATGTCGAAATTACGGGAATCCCGGTGCATCCCAGTTTCAGAGAAGTCCATGATCGAACTTTAATTCGACAGCAATTCAATCTCTCAGCGAGGCCAACTGTATTGGTTATGGGTGGAGGTTGGGGACTTATCGGCGGCGATTCATTGAGCGAGCATTTACTGACATGGAGAGACCAAATTCAGTTTATTTTCTGCTTAGGAAATAACCACAAGGCCATTGCGAAACTCGCGGCAGATCCGCGGTATCAGCATCCCCATATTCACCTGCTCGGATTTACACAAGAGATTGGCAAGTTGATGGAAGTCTCCGACCTGCTCGTTACGAAGCCTGGGGGAATGACGTGTTCAGAAGGACTGGCCAAATCGATTCCCATGTTATTCTATGATCCCATTCCAGGCCAAGAGGAAGAAAACGTACATTATTTTACTAGACATGGCTTCGGAGAATCGATCCAGTCAGCTGATACGATCTCGCATTGGTTGTCCATGCTGGCTAGCCGCTATGCGGATGTGCAGGCCAAGCGCGTTTCCAATCAACATAAGAAGAGTCACCTGCCCGTGGGTGATGGTTCAGAAGTCATTCTCCAACTGTTAGGATGAAAAACAGACTATCCTTGCTGCTCATTGGCAACATGGATAGTCTGTTTTTGTTAGAAACTTATTCGGCTGATTCTTTCGATTCAGCTGCTAAGGCGGATGCAGCGGCTTCCTTCAACTGCTCTTGATGTGATGACAATGCCTCTTGTCCGATCACAACTTCAAGGCGGTGAATATTCATGCCTTGTCCTGCGAATTTCGTTTCGTACTCCGTCATCACATGATCAGGATGAATGCCATCCACGTGAAGATTCAGCGAAATATTGCGCATTCTTAGTCCCATATCCGCAAAAGAATTCAATGAAAATTCGAATAAGGATTGCGAATCGGTTTTCAAATGAATTTCGCCCTTGGCGTTCAGAATTTGTTGATATTTGGCAACAAAACCTGGATGCGTTAGACGTCTGCGCGCATGCTTCTTCTTCGGCCATGGATCACTAAAATTCAAATACACGCGCTCTAGCTCACCTTCAGCAAATGCTTCTTCAATATGCTCGATATTGAACAACATCAGCCTTAAGTTTGGAATGCTAAGCACCGCATCTTCTTCATTTTCCACGGTAATTTCATGTGCAACCTTAGCTTTCTCACTTGCCTTGCGAATCAATTCATCATACATATCCACACCAATGAAATTGATATTCGGATATTTCTTGCTCATTTCACTAATAAAGCGCCCTTTGCCCATACCTAGCTCGGCATGAATCGGGTTATTGTTTCCGAACAACTCGGACCATTTGCCCTTATAATCTTTGGCATTTAATACAACGAGTTCTTTTTGACGCTCTATATCTTCTCTGATACCTTTTCTGCCCCGTAAACGCATTCTTCATTTGCCTCCCACACGTACATGCTTTCGAATACAAATCATAGACGATTCTATAAAAAAAATCAAAACTTTCCTCTAGTAGATGAATGGAAGAATGAAAGAAAACACCCTCCAAATGGAAGGTGCTTCGCTCTTAGAAGATATTTATTTGTAGCTTTCGTCTCTTCTACTGTTATTGCTTCGGAGTCCCGCTAAGCCCAATAAACCTACTAGACCTAACCAACCCCAATTACTGCCTTTATTAGTCGTTGTTGCATAAGCGCGATAAGAATTACCCTTAGTGCTTGGTGATGCAGTTGATACGCTTTTCGTACTCATTCTATCAACCATGTTTGCGCTGCGATCGACCCCCCGCTCAACCGCATTGGCTCCGCGTTCGACACCTCTCTCAACTGCRTTTGCCCCTCTCTCAACTGGATTCGTTCCATATCCATTCATATGGTCCATAACGCCAGTGCCTCTCCCGGTTGTTCCATAGCCAGAATACGTGTTCGGGATCGTTAGAGTCCCATTATAGACGCCGTTCGTTCCATTCCCGCTAAAGTTGTTGACGCCTGTTCCAAGCCCCATTCCTGGGGAAGTAGCATCATAGTTGCTTCCTGTATACCCCGTTGATGTCGTAGTCCCCGTTGATGTCGTTGTCCCCGTTGTCCCTGTCCCCAATGTCCCAATTGGTGATCCCGTTCCGACCGCATTTCCAGTGTCCATTTGAGTTGCCTGAACACCTGCTGCTCCCATACTTAAAGCTGTTGTCAATGCTACCGCCAAAGTTATCGTGCGAAACTTTTTCATGTAGTTCATTTCCCCTCTCAGCTCGAAATTGTGGTGCAAAGTTATCATGCTCGTAGTTGAGTGGTTTTATCGGGGAACTTGTTGGAAAGGCAGGGGTCGCTTTCATGTGTAAATTTCGCTACAATATAGGTTGAAGCAAGCGAAGCAACGAAAGAAAGGATACATGTCCTATGTCTACAATGATTCAGGAATCACCTCAGCTTTGGGGAGATAAACGTTTCCATACATGGAATTATGAAATGCGCGAGAATCTAGGCGGTAAAGTATTCAAAGTCATGCTGGATGCTGGTTTCACATGTCCGAATCGCGATGGCAAAATTGCAACAGGCGGATGCACCTTCTGCAGTGCACGTGGATCAGGAGATTTCGCAGGAAGTCGCCGCGACGATCTTGTCACACAATTTAACAAGATCCGTGATCTTCAGCATCAAAAATGGCCCGAAGCCAACTATATTGGCTATTTCCAAGCTTACACGAATACCTATGCGCCCGTTGAAGAGCTGCGGGAATATTATGAAGAGATTTTGAAGCAGCCTGGCGTCGTCGGCTTGTCTATCGCCACGCGGCCAGATTGCTTGCCAGATGATGTCATTGACTATCTAGCTGAATTGAATCAGCGCACCTATTTATGGGTGGAAATGGGTCTACAAACCGTCCATGAGTCCACTTCCGTGCTCATCAATCGCGCCCATGATACCCAATGTTATCTAGATGCTGTAGCCAAATTGCGCAAACATAATATTCGCGTGTGTGCACACATTATTTATGGCTTACCTGGAGAAACCCATGAGATGATGCTGGATACAGGGAAAGCTGTCGCTCAGATGGATGTACAAGGTATCAAGATCCATCTTTTGCATCTCATGCGCAAAACACCCATGGTGAAACAATATGAAGCTGGTTTATTGCAGTTCTTGGAGAAAGATGAGTATGTGAAGCTGATCGTGGATACTTTGGAAATATTGCCGCCAGAGATGATTGTTCATCGACTCACTGGAGATGCCCCGCGGGATCTGCTGATCGGACCAATGTGGAGTCTTAAGAAGTGGGAAGTGTTGAACGCTTTTGATAAATTGCTGACGGAGCGAAATACATGGCAAGGGAAGTATTGGGCTGGGAAAGAAAGTGTTGAAGGCGTTACTGCACACTAGTTATGGATGAAATACTGCGGGAAAAACAGCCCAGCTCCCAACGCGCGGTGGCTGTCAAACCCGTGAGTTGGTGGAACGGAAACTAAGCCAATTTCTGTACAAATAGCGTACTCTCGTTCCTTATTTCCTGGGAAATTGTCGAGAAATGCGTTAGTAAGCAAACATTGGAGGCACTCTACACATGGGATTTGTTTCAGTTCTGAGTTATGTACACCAACTAATCGGACAACGTGTCGGGCCTGGTGATACCGTTATTGATGCCACGCTTGGCACTGGCGTAGACGCCTTGTTCATGGCGAAGCTCGTAGGCGCTCGCGGCAGCGTCTACGGCTTCGATATCCAGCAGGCTGCGCTGGATCAAACGCAGCAGCGTCTGGCGAGAGAGCTGCCAGACGCCCGAGTAACCATGAGCTTATGCAGCCATGCGCTCATGGAAGCGGCGGTGCCGCAAGACCGCCACGGCAAGGTAGCCGCGGTCACCTTCAACCTCGGCTACCTGCCGGGAGCCGATACAGCCATTATCACAGAGCAGGCATCGACGATTCCTGCTCTTGAAGCTGCCCTCCGCCTGCTGCGCAAAGGCGGAATTGTGACCATCGTACTGTACAGCGGGCACGATGGCGGGTCTGAAGAAGCCGCAGCAGTCGAACGCTGGGCGGAGAGCTTGCCGCTCGCAGCGTTTCAAGTGCTGCGGTATCAATTTGCCAATCGCAGCGCCTCCGCGCCGTATCTCTTGGCTCTAGAAAAACGGTAGTCGCATGATATAATGCTAGAGTGGAATAAATGACAGATTGCTAGAATAGACTAGGAGAAAGTAGGGATTGTTTTGAAATCATACCCGCTGCAATTTCAACCTGAAATGAAAGAACGTGTTTGGGGAGGCAGAACCCTCGAACGATTCGGCTTTGTGCTGCCAGAAGGCGCGATCGGTGAAGGCTGGATGATCGGCGATCACCCAAACGGAACGACGAAAGTTATCAACGGCGAATTAGCTGGCTTAGGTCTGGACGAAATTCGTGAGAAATACGGCAAAACGCTGTTCGGCTCAAAAGGATTTTCCGAGAAAAATGGCCGTTTTCCACTATTGATTAAACTGCTGGATTGTGAAGACGATCTATCCGTACAAGTTCATCCCAATGATCATTACGAGAACCTCGCGGCTGGTGAACTTGGCAAAACAGAAATGTGGTATATTCTCGATGCTAAGCCAGGCGCCAAAATTATATATGGCATGAAAGAAGGCGTAACACGGGAAAGTCTTGCAGAAGCGATTGCGGAGAACCGCATTATGGATTGCTTACAAGAAGTTCCTGTCGAAGCCGGAGACTCCTTCTACATACCTGCTGGTACCGTTCACGCGTTAGGTGCGGGTGTGCTCGTAGCAGAAATTCAACAAAACTCGGACACAACGTACCGTTTGTATGATTACAACCGTCCAGGCTTAGATGGCAAAATGCGTGAGCTGCACATCGAGGATTCCCTCAATGTCATCGCGTATGAAGGATCAGGCTCCACGCGTATGAAGACGGATTTGGCGGAAGCCGGAACTTGGCTGACGCTCGCGTCCTCTCCTTTTTTCACCGTGGAAAAAGGTCTTGTAGGACCGCAATGGGAGCTCACAACTACGCCAGACAGCTTCGTTATTCTTGTCATCGCGGATGGCAACGGGACACTGCAATGGTCAGATGGTCAAATTGCGACAAAGCCTGGTGATTGTTTCTTGCTTCCAGCTGATCTGGGCAACTACTCACTTGAGGGCAACATGACAGTGATTCGCAGCTACTTACCATAAATTTCGTAAGCTAAAATGAAAAAAGCTCTCTGATAGCAGCCGTGGTTGACGGGCACTGTCAGAGAGCTTTTTATTTATCGCTGCTAACCTTCTTCCGAAAGGCTGCTTTCTTTGAGGATGACGTCATGTGCTCCGCCTTCAACTAGGCTGGTTGCGGATACGAGAGCAATTCTCGCATTAGCTTTCAGCTCGTCCAGCGTTAAGGAACCACAGTTGCACATGGTAGATTTGATTTTACCGAGCGTCTTGTCCAAGTTCTCTTGCAGACTTCCCGCATAAGGAACGTAGGAATCCACGCCTTCTTCGAACAAAAGCTTGCTTTTGCCGCCTGTATCATAACGCTGCCAGTTACGGGCACGATTGGAGCCTTCGCCCCAGTATTCTTTCACGAAGTTGTTACCCACTTTAAGTTTTCTTGTCGGGCTCTCATCGAAACGAGCAAAATATCTGCCCAGCATAACGAAGTCAGCACCCATCGCCAAAGCAAGGGTCACGTGGTAGTCATGTACGATACCACCATCGGAACAGATCGGGATATACGTACCTGTTTCTCTGAAGTATTCATCTCTCGCTTCAACAACCTCCATCACAGAGGAAGCTTGACCGCGGCCAATACCCTTTTGTTCCCGGGTAATACAGATGGAACCGCCGCCGATACCCACTTTAATAAAGTCAGCACCTGACTCTACAAGATACCGGAATCCTTCACGATCAACAACGTTACCGGCACCAATTTTCACATCAAAATTCTGTTTCACATACTGCACAGTCTCATGCTGCCATTCGCTGTAACCGTCTGAGGAATCGATCACGAGAATATCTACACCCGCTTCAACAAGCGCAGGAACTCTCTCCGTATAATCCTTCGTATTGATCCCAGCGCCGACAATGTAACTCTTATTCTTATCAAGCAGTTCCATTGGGTTCTCTTTGTGCTCATCATAATCTTTGCGGAAAACGAGCGTATCCAGATTCCCATTGTCATCCACAATCGGTAAGCAGTTCAGCTTATGATCCCAGATTAGGTTGTTCGCTTCCGAAAGCGAAATACCGGATGTACCGTAAATTAATTTCTCGAAAGGTGTCATGAATTCCGAAATTTTACGATCTAGCGGATCGCGGCTCTTGCGGTAGTCACGGCCGGTTACGATCCCCAGCAATTTTCCATTCGCTGTGCCATCATCGGTGATCGCAACGGTTGAGTGCCCTGTCTCTTCTTTCAAAGCTAGCACATCACTAAGTGACTGCCCAGGTTTCAGGTTGGAGCGACTCACGACGAAACCAGCCTTGTACCCTTTTACCTTGCGCACCATCAGTGCTTGCTCTTCAATTGACTGAGAGCCAAAAATGAACGAAATCCCGCCACTACGCGCCAATGCAATAGCCATTCCATCATCGGATACGGCTTGCATGACAGCAGAAGAAAACGGGATATTCAGGGAGATGGCTGGCTCCTCACCCTTATTAAACTTGACTAACGGAGTCTTCAGCTTAACATTTGCCGGTGTACAATCCTTCGTCGTTAGATTAGGAATCAACAGAAACTCACTAAACGTACGCGATGGTTCCATATAATACGTAGCCACTTTACATTTCCTCCTAAATATAGGGATTTTTGAGCGCAGCTCAAAGTCTCTCCTTTGATTGATCCATAGGTAAATTTTTATAATCTTATCACTGAACCTTGCCTGTGGTCAATGGATTTTTTAGGGAAATGTTCAGTAGGCTACGAGAAGGCGTTATTTCGTCCAAACTTGGGGCTCAGAACCCTTGCTCGAATACTCAATATAGGACGGAGAAATGTCCATCACGACATAGTTAGGATCGTGCGGCCCCTCAAACCATTCCTTCATATCATCGTTCCACAGCTTCTCGCGAAGCGCATTGTCCGAAGAGATCTTAGCCGTAGCTTGGATTTGCAAAATGTTCGGCGTAGACTTCCCGTCATATCCCACAAGAATATGCACATGGGGATTCTCTTGGAGTTCTTCAACTTTATCTGTTTTCTTACTCGTCGTTAGATAAATCTCCAACCCATCGTGAAACAAAGCCATATAACGCACCTTCGGCTTGTTACCGTCAATCGTCGCAAAGGAGCACACCTGATTGGCGTTCAGCACTTGAATGATTTGCTCTTCGAGTTGTGTTTTTTTCGTTTCGATCATAGTTAGCTCTCCTCTCAGTCTCAAACTGCTTTAACTACCCTAGATTACCCATATGGGCGGGTGTTCAATCGTTTCCCACGAAAAAAATCCCCCTCACGCTAGGCGTGAAGGGGCATGGATGGTTAGATCGTTGCCAGCTGTTGCAACGGCATCGTGTAGTAGGACGCCGGCTTCTGCGCATCCGGCGGGAAGTGAACGACAAGCAGCTCCTTGCTGCTTTCGTCGATGTGGCCGCTTTGCAGATACGTCTGCAAAGCGAACGGCAAGACCTCAAGCATGGCATGCTTGTGGAGGTCTTTCTCATTGATGCGGAGGCTGTGGAAGTCTCCGCTGACGAGCTCAGGCTGCTCCGCAAGCAGCTTGAGGTACGCATTCTGTTCGGACTTCTCCAAGGTGAAGTCCCACCAGATTTTGCGCGGCTTATATTTATGGCCGAGGAAGTAGTCAAGCTTCATCAAGCCTTCGATGATGTGCATGTTCGTAGTGCCGCGATGCAGCAGGAACTCGCGTAAGCGAGTGAACAGATCCTCGAGCTGATGCCCGATCTTCTGCCAGCCGCGGCCTTCCCAGAAGTCGCCGAATTCTTGGAAGAAATCGAATGCGGATGGGAACTCATTCGCGATGAGATGTTTCACCGTATGATCCATCCGGTGAGCGTTCCAATACTTCTCGAGCACATCCTCCACGCGCTTGATGCGAATCAAGTCGGTGAATGGCAGGATGTCGTTGCCGAGAATCTCGTAAGGTGCGTGATCCATATACTTATAGCCATATTTATGGGCATCTTTACGCATGCCTGTGCCACGCAGCATCTTGAGGAAGCCAAGTTGCAACTCTTCTGGTCCTAGCTCGAAAACGTCGTTAAACGTTTTACGGAACGAGTTATAATCTTCTTCCGGCAGTCCGGCAATCAGATCGAGATGCTGATCAATTTTGAGACTGTTTTTCACCTTAGACACGGTACGGCTCAGCTTGAAGAAATTCTGTCTCCGCTGCACGAGGTCATTCGTCGTGTCATTCGTCGATTGCACGCCGATCTCGAAACGGAACGTACCCGGAGGAGCATTTTCAGCCAAATAATCAAGCACTTCAGGACGCATAATGTCTGCCGTAATCTCGAATTGGAACACCGTGCCACGGTGATTTTGAATAAGGAATTCAAAGATTTCCATCGCATAATCCCGTTTAATATTAAACGTTCGATCCACGAATTTGATCAGCTTTGCGCCCGAATCAATCAAGTACAGCAGATCCGCCTTGGTCCGCTCCATGTCAAAATACCGCACACCCACCTCGATACTCGATAGGCAGAATTGGCAGGAAAACGGACAACCACGGCTCGTCTCGAAGTAGACAACACGATTCGCTAAGCTCGGAAGATCTTCCTTGAAGCGATGTGGTGACGGGATATCATCCAGCTTCAACTTCGGTCTGCCCGGCATCAGGATCACTTCTTGCTCCTTGCGGTAGGCAACGCCGTAGACGAAGTGGTATTTGCGTGTTGTCGAGATCTCTGTCAGCAGCTGATGGAAGGTCTCTTCCCCTTCGCCCATCACGATGAAATCCACCTCAGGGATGCGCTCCATCCAGTAATCCGTGTCATAAGAAACCTCAGGTCCACCAAGGACGATGATGAGTTCGGGACGGATTTTTTTGATCATTTTGATAATGTTGATCGTCTCTTCGATATTCCATATGTAGCAGGAAAAGCCCAGCACATCTGGCGCCTTCTGATAGATGTCAGAGACCACATTCATAACGGGATCTTTAATCGTATATTCGGTTATTTCAACATCAAAATCCTTCTCGCAGAACGCTTTGAGATAGCGTAAAGCCAAGGAGGTATGAATGAATTTGGCGTTCAATGTGGATAAAAGTACGTTCATATGGAAAAACCTCGTTCTATTCTGGGTTATCGTGCCCTCTAATTCTACACGAAAACCGCGGAAATACAAAGGTAAGCCCTCCCATGCGGGACGACTTTAGTGGCGATTATGCAAATATAACAAATCTTTAAAGAACCATGTCATCGTCCAAATGGGGGACTTCATAAGGGAATTGCAGGTAGGAGGCTTCTTCGATAGCGTTTTTCCAGCGTTCAGCATGTGAGTAAAGCTGCTGCTCGACCTCTTGGATTTTCTGACTGATTTCGCCGGCCGATTCTGCCGGTTCACGTTGCAGTGCTTGCTGTAGGCTGGTGCGTTCTTCGAACCATTGCGTTAACTGGTATAAAAGCATAGGGTACCACCTCTCATACTCATAGGATACGTATGTGCTAGTGTTCCCTGATTTGAGGGGGCATATTCGAGTGCCCAACCTCCATCCCGTCCAGACACAGGATTAACTGGAAAATCTACAGCTAATTCCGCGATTTCATCTTGAAAATGTAAATAAATGGAAAACCTCCCGTTAATTTCGGGGATTTCCCGCAAATGAGCTAGGAACCCGAAAAATAGCTGGAGGTTTTCCATTTAAAGTAGTTTCAACCTAAACATGCAGGAAATTAACTGTACTTTTTCACGTTAAATTTATCCGTTACTCCTCGACACCCAATACTACTTCAACAAAGCTCCGTCCTTCTCAAGGACAGCTTGCAATTCGGCGACGTTAATCTCCGCTGGAAGAACGCCGTGCTTCACAGCGAGCCCAGCTGCGGAGCCTGCTGCTTGGCCCGTGGCCATGCAGCTTGGCGTAAGGCGTGTAGTCGCCAGCGCTTCATGCGTGGTGGAGATGCAGCGACCTGCGGTGAGCAGGTTTTCGATTTTTTGCGGCAGCAGGCAGCGGTACGGGATGTCGTAGGCACCGTCCCCTTTGACCCAAGCTGCAGTTACGCCTTTACCAGATGGATCGTGGATGTCGATCGGATAGCCGCTGCGTGCGATCACGTCATCAAAATGACGGCCCTGCACAACATCATCCACTTGCAGCGCATATTGACCATCGATCCGGCGCGTTTCACGAATACCAATTTGTGCGCCAACGTTGGAGATGGAGGCTTTTTCGAAGCCTGGCAAGTTATTGCGCATAAATTCAGCAACCATCAACACCTGTTTGCGACCAAGCTCCTCGGCCTCTGTCAAATCCTCCACATTGGTGCCATCCAGCCCCTGCACACGCGTAGTATTGACCAGTACTTCGTCGTCCTCAGGACCTGTGAAGAACAGCACTTGATCGCGATTGATCGGAAGATTCGCTTCCTTCCAGTGTTTGAAATAGCCGAGTACACCAGAAAGAGGGAGATCAGCGAGCTCGGAGAAAGGCGTCTTTTTATAAAACTCATCTGGGTGGTCAATCATGTATTGTTTCACGGCAGGCAGATTTACTCCGCGCATTCTGAATTTCATCGTCATTGGTTGTGTTGCTTTATCGCCGTCACGCCCTTTGAGGCACGGGGCACCAGATAGAAACGCAAGATCAGCGTCACCTGTTGTATCGATAAACACTTTGCCACTTACATCAATTCGGCCGGATTTGGACGTCAACTGTACCGATTGAATGCGATTGTCTACGGTTTCCACATGATCGACAAAGCTATGGAAAAGCAGCTTAACTCCCGCTTCTTTGAGCATATCGACAGCAAGAACTTTATATATTTCAGGGTGATAAGGTGTGATCGTATTCACGAAACCAACGGTATCCCGAAGATGTCCCGGGGATGCGTTCATCGCCATGAGGCGGTCAATAATTTCTTGCGCGAGCCCTGCAATGACTTGTTTGCCATCCGTTGTATGAAACGTCATCCAAGGATACACAAGCGCTGCCGTCGACATGCCGCCAATGAAGCCGTATTTCTCTATTAAAACGGTTTTGGCTCCGCTTCTCCCTGCTGCAATCGCCGCATTGACACCCGCTGGTCCTCCACCTACTACAACCACATCTGCTTCTATCTGTTTGATCATCTGACTCGCTCCCTTAAGTTAATTATTTGGTACTCCGATGTATATTCCATGCCTTACTTCTCTCTTAGTGTAGTTTAAAATTAACCTTCTTTTTAGTTTAAATTTAGTTTAAAATTGAAGGTACAGAAGGTAGCAGAAAAGGAGCATCTCAGACATATGCGTAAACGTATTACACTCCACGATTTGGCCGCACAGCTCGGTTTAACGATACAAACGGTATCCAAAGCGCTGCGCGGATTGCCTGGTATGTCAGAGCAGACACGAAGTGAAGTTTTCAAACTCGCACGCGAGTTGGGCTACATGACTAAAGATCAGAAACAAACACTTCAGCAAGATCTCATCTCACCGTATCCCATTGTGCAACGCAGGTTCGTGCTCGTTCAGAACAAGCAATCTTTGAACTTCAATCGCTTGTTGCTGCAAGGCTTGCATGAACGCTTCATGGAATTTGGCCACACGGTTCAACCGCTGCTTATACCACCTAAATTGAAGCCCTCGCAATTTGATGACTGGGCCGAAGAAGAAGGTTTGTTATATGCGGAGGGGGTGTTTATCGCACCAAGGATGAATTGGGATCTCTTGGAGCAAAAACTGTTAGAGCTGCAGCTGCCGCGGATTTTGTTGAACTTTCCGCCGCCGGAGTCTAGGGTCGACAGTGTCATTTGGGATGTGTACGAGGCTATTTATCAGGCGGTGCGAAGGTTGGTGCGAATGGGCCACAGGAACATCCTTTATGTAGGTGATACGAAGGATCAACGCGGATTCGTTATTCGGTGGCAGGCTTTTGCCGAAGCGATGAAAGAGGCGGGCTTGACGGTGGATCCGAGTGAGCACGCGGTAGAGCGGGATGGTTCGGAGAAGTGGCTACAGGATTTTGAGAGCAAGTATCAGCTGCGTCAGCCAACGGCAGTCATTTGTGGCATTGATGAAGAAGCTGCGCCTGTGTATCACACGCTTCGCCGATTAGGGGTTAATGTGCCGCAGCAATGCTCGCTGGTTGCCCTCTTGAATGAGCAAAGCGACACGCTGCCGCTCTGTTCTCGCCCTCAGCTGCCGATACGAGAGGCTGGCTATCGCGCAGCGGATCGCATGCTATGGCGGATTGCCAATCCGCATTTACCTTTTGAGCATGTGCGGCTGCAGGGGGATTTTTTTACGGGGAGTACGATTCAGAAGCTGTAGATCATTTCATTTGCTTTTATGAACGTGGTATATTGGAGGTCGAATGATCTGACCGGAAGGTAAGCCATCGTACTAGGAGGTATTTTAAGATGCAAAAGAAACAAGGTTCACGTCCAAAAGGAAGCCCCAGCCATAAACCCAAGTTCGGTACTCAGAAAGCGCAAACCTACTCGTTGCAAGCAGGCGCAGTTAAGGGTGGTCAGGAGTCGAGCACTCGCCAGTATACGGTGAAAGAACCTATAGAGCTTCTACCTTTTTTGTTGGAAAAGCTATCGAGTCTAGGCCGAAATGCGGTCAAAGCTATCCTCGCTCGTGGACAAGTCGCCGTGAATGGCAAAGCGGTAACGGCTTATAATTACCCCTTGCAGCCAGAGATGACGGTCACGATCAACAAGGATAAAGTCGTCGAGGATATTCCGCTCGCTGGCATGACGATTTTGCACGAAGATAACGATGTCATTGTCATTCAAAAGGATGCAGGACTTCTATCCATTGCAACGGATACACAGGAAAATCAAATTACGGCGTATCGCCAACTTACGGCGCATGTGCGGAATCATGACCCGAAGGCGCGGATTTTTGTCGTTCATCGGCTAGATCGGGACACATCTGGTGTCATGATGTTTGCCAAAAATGAACAGGCGCAGCAGCACCTGCAAAACACGTGGCAAGAGAGCGTCAAGGAGCGGACGTACGTTGCGCTAGTGGAAGGCATGGTGCGTAAGCCAGAGGGAACGATTTCTTCCTGGCTCAAAGAACACGCGAAATCGCTCAAAATGTTCTCCACACCGTACCCCAACGACGGACAGCATGCGGTCACGCATTACAAAACGCTGCAAGCGAACAAGAGCTTCTCTCTGCTTGAGGTGAATTTGGAGACGGGGCGCAAAAACCAGATTCGCGTTCATATGCAGGATATCGGGCACCCCGTTGCTGGGGATAAAAAGTATGGCTCCAAATCGAAGGAGATCAATCGACTTGGTTTGCATGCGCGAGTGCTAGCCTTTTTGCACCCGACGACAGGCAAGTTAATGCGTTTCGAGACGCATATACCGAAGGTGTTTTTGAACCCTTTTAAAGAGCCTGGTGTGAAGAAGTAGAAAATAGTTTGGGAGTACTCTAAGCAAACCGACTAAAGGAGTAGAGTCATGAACATTGTTGTACTTGACGGTTATACGTTAAATCCAGGCGATTTGGACTGGAGTGGTTTACAAGCGCTTGGCGAGTTGACGGTCTATGAACGTACCGCTGAGTCCGAAATTGTAGAACGCGCCGCACATGCTGACATGGTGCTAACGAACAAAACACCTCTCTCCGCACAAACGCTGGAGCAGCTGCCTACACTGAAATATGTGGGTGTTTTGGCGACTGGCTACAATATTGTGGATGTCCAAGCCGCGAAAGAGCGCGGTGTTGTAGTGACCAATGTTCCTGCGTATAGCACGCATTCGGTTGCTCAGTTGGTTTTTGCACTCGTCTTGGAATTCTGCCATCGGGTGCAGCGCCATAGTGACAGTGTGCTTCAAGGAGATTGGGCTGGGTCGGTTGATTTCAGCTATAGTGTCTCTCCTCTCGTAGAGTTAAGCGGTCAAACGATGGGACTGATTGGTCTCGGTCAGATCGGCAAGCAAACAGCGCTTATGGCATCGGCGATGGGCATGAAGGTCATTGCAACAGGCAGTGGCCGCACTGTGCCACAACCCGTGGAAGGCATTGAATGGGTATCGCTTGAGGAGCTGCTGCAGCGTGCTGATGTGATTAGTCTGCATTGTCCATTGACACCTGCAACGAATGAGCTGATCAATGCGGAACGGATTGCTATGATGAAACCGTCGGCCATTCTGATTAATACGGCCAGAGGTGGATTGCTTAACGAGGCGGATGTGGCTCGGGCGCTGAATGAAGGCCGCCTAGCAGGCGCTGGACTCGATGTACTAACGGTTGAACCGCCAAAGCCAGATAATCCCTTGCTGCATGCGCAAAATGTGATCATTACGCCGCATATCGCATGGGCAACGAAGGAAGCTAGAGCGAGGTTGATGGCTGTTGCGAGCAGTAATGCGCAGAGTTTTGCAGAGGGTCGGCTGGTGAATGTGATCGGGTAGGGTTGGAATTAGCATCCTTTCCCAAGTTTTTAAATCGGAATACACAACATGGATTCAAATCCATATAGGACTGCCGCCAAGGCTCGTGAATTCGAAGCTTTAGCGGCAGTCCTTTTTAGTTGTCGATCGTTCTATTATTTTAACTTATTCAATAAACGGTAAATGATCACAGCCGCTTGCGCTCTTGTCGTGTTGTCGTTCGGCATAAAGCTGCCATCACTTCCTTCAAGGATACCTGCTTTTTGCATGGTGCTGACTGCTTCTACCGCATAATCCGAGATTTCAGCCCAATCGTCAAAGACCTTGGAGCCAGCATTCGTCTGGATACTTGCGTTTAGCGCCAGTAAGGTGCGATAAGCCATAACCGCCATATCTTGTCTGGATATCTCATCCCCTGCACCAAAGCTTCCGTCTTCTCTGCCACTTATGATACCAAGCTGCCTAGCTGTCGCAGTAGAGCTGTAGTACCAATCTTCCTGATCAATGTCTGAGAAGGTGTTTGACGTAGCTTGTTCATGATCGAAGCTGAAGGCTCTCATCAGCAGTGTCACAAATTCTGATCTTGTAACCGGGCTATTCGGTACAAAGCTCGTTTCACTCACACCACGGATTATTTCTCTCGCTGCCAATGCGTCAATACTTGCTTGCGCCCAAGATACTTCACTGATGTCTTGGAAAGTAACATCCTTGTAGAATACAGCATAGTTGCCAAACGCTGCAGTTGAGAACTCCACTTGTCCTGTAGCTGCATTGTATGCCCCATTCACAAGTACCTCTAACTTCCCTGATGCGTTCACATAGCTTACGATTACTTTCTCTGGAGATTCTCCCGGTTTCAGCTTGTAATTAAGAGCTATGCGGGCAACCTCGGCACTCAAATCCTTAATCGACTTTCCATCCACTTGCAAGTCAAATTGGAATACACTGCCGCTCCCAATGGACTGCCTTACCTGTTCTGAAAGCACTCCCTGTTCAACATTCGTTACGACAACCTGAATATTCTTCGCATCTGTCCCTGCCTGTTGCTTTAATGCTTGAATAGGTAGGATGACCTTAGAGGTCCCTGCATGGAATGCGATCTGTTTCACTTGGCTGGCATCCGCTTTGTTCAGCAACGCAACAGGAACTTGTATGACAAGCTTCTTCGTTGTCGACTCTGCTGAAACACTTAAGCTTATCGTTCCGTTCGTAGCTCCCCCAATGGCGTTAACCATGTCTAGATCTTGGATGGTAACTGTAGATGTATTCGGATCCTTGGGCTCTTCTTTGACAGGTACAGTTATGATACCGCCGCCGCTACCCGATCCATTAGACGTATCGTCCGTGCCATCATCCGTGTTTTCCCCATTGTCTTTACTGGCTGTCACCGTTATATTCGCAGTCGCTTGCAGCGCAGTTTCGGATACTGATCCATGAACTACAAAGGCACCTACTTGTGCATAAAGCGTTGGAGCGATGTTGTCCCAAACAACCTGAAGCTGTGAGGTTAGCTGATTATCATATACAGCCGTTACAACCGTCGGTAATATCGGCGCTATCCCAGTTGTCGTGCTTACGGCAACAGGCTCAATTGCTAAAATAACAGCCGGAATTTCCGTTACCGTAATATTCGCTACTGCACGAATGCTTGTGCCTGCGACATCCCCATTTACGACAAACGAGCCTGCCCCAGCATACTGGGAAGCCTCCACGAGATCCCATGTAACGGACTGCGATGAAGTAGATTGATCATCATACACGGCTGTTACTACTGTAGGAAGCTCTGGAGCTATGCCTTTCGTTGTTAACACCCCAATCGGATTGATACTAACAATCACTGGGTTAGGATTAACAGTGACTTGAGCCACCGCTCTCACATCTGTCCCCTCTACTGAACCATACACAACAAAGCTTCCTGCCTGCGCATATTGCGAGGGTGCCACAGTATCCCAGATGACAGGGTGTGATTTTTGAGACTGATTATCATACACGGCAGTCACATGAGTAGGCAATACTGGCGCTGCTCCTACAGCGGTCGTAACCAACTTAGGCTCGAAGCTGACAATAGCAGCCGGACTAGCTCCTACTGTGATATGCGCCTCCGCTCGTATGGCTGTCCCCGCTACAGTTCCTTGTAAAGTAAAGGTACCTTCCGCCGCATATTGAACAGGTGTTAGGCTGTCCCACGTAACTGGCAGCGTTTCGACCGACTCGTCACTATACGTAACAGAAACGGTTGAAGGCAATGTTGGAGCAACGTTGACATACGTATTCACGTCAACGGGTGATACCGCATTAATAACCGCTGTTCCTGGAATGATTTCTCCACTGCCCATTTTGACATGGTCCAATGTAATATCAGCGATCGGAGACGTGTCTCCGCCAATTTTCATCACATTGCCGCCGGTACCTAAACTGGCTGCTCCAGCCCAGGCTAATTGACCGTCAATGTATAAGTCATAGGTATAATTAGCGTGGACAACTACTCTGTAATCATGATACACGGTTGTATCCAAAGTAGTTGTCTTTGTTGGGCTGCTTGCTTTATTTTGTGCCGTACCTTGTGCGCCATACTTTAAATAAAGTCCAATCTGATAATTTCCACTTCTGATTGTAAATTCGTTTAAGGTGTTTGCCGCATTTACCTTGGCTCTATACTCTACAGTGAAGGCTCCCACCATAGGTGTGAAATCGGATTTCAGTAAATACGTTGAAAAACCGGTGCTCGCATCTATAATTTTCACATTCCCGCTGTCCTGCGTTACGGAACCAGGGCCATTGACCAATTTGGACCAGCCTCGTGAATACTTATTCATATCGTCATTAAAATATTTAAATGGGCCTGGCGGCAGTGGAGGTATCTCGTCTATAGGCTCAACTGCATTCGGATCCATCTTGGCATAGGCAAGCACGCCGCCTAATCGGTCGCCCTGCTCATAGAACATGTATAAGTCTTCGCCATCATATACAAAGTTAGCCGAGGCTGTTCGTCCCCGGTCAATCACGTCATCAGAGTCATGCAATACGCCCAGATGGTTCTCCAAATCAAAATTAGCACCAACCTCGGTGATATGCACATTGCCCGAAGACGCATGGTAAGCTACATAATGCTTGCCATTCCATGGAAAATAAGTGGGACCGGACAAGTTGGTTCCTTCAGATGCATTGGAGGTAATCAATGGATTCTTTTGGGTTGTCCAGTTGAGACCATCATTCGACCATGCCAGATAAATGTTTCTTTTATTCGCTGTGGTATTACCCATCAGCAGCATGATGTAAGTATTATTTTTGGAGGGAATCGTATACTTGAACACCTTGGCATAGGAGGTTTCCATCAAGCCAACAAAATCACTAGTGCCAAGCGCTTTTTGCTCATACGTAAAGTTGATGCCGTCTAAGGTTGAGGCAATCCTTGTCGTCGTATTTTCCCCATGGTAATACATGTAAAATTTCTGAGCTGCATCGTTCCATATCATATACGGTGAGGACACATGTGACACACTGTAATGAGGAGACCAAACATTGGCGATTAACGGGTTAGCCTCGTATTCCGTCCATGGCCCGTTCAAGGAATCGGAGTAAGCCAGATTAATCCCTCCTGGCGCATCGTGAGGAGCATAGTACAAATAATAATTGCCTAACGGATTCGCGATGTGATCCCTCGCGTTAATAACCTGCGGAAATATAATCTCGTCGGTAGGATTATACTTTAATTTCAGCGGATCCAAGACTTGCCCCTGGTATTTGAAAATTGGAAAACCCGCTAAAGCGGACGCTGGTTTAGGTTTAACAACGACTACAATGCTCAGCACCATGATAAAACATATAAAACTGGCTATCACTTTTTTTAGCATCAGTCTTGCTCCTTTTTAATTGTAGATTGTCTTCCCTACTTATTTCAAACCAGTCAAAGCTACACCTTCGATAAATCGCTTCTGGGCGATAAAGAAAACAAGCAATAAAGGGACAGTCGCCATAACGGAGGCTGCCATCAATAAGTGCCAATCCGTCCCTGCCGTATCCGTGAATAACTTGAGTCCAACAGGTAAAGTAAATAATTTATTATCGCTAATGTAGATCAGCGGATCGAAATAGTTATCCCAGCTGTGAAGAAATGTAAAAATAGCGAGCGTGGATAACGCCGGCGTAGAAAGCGGCAGCATGATACGCCAGAATGTTGTCCATGGTGTGCAGCCATCAATTTTCGCCGCTTCCTCCAGCTCATCTGGTACCATGATGAAAAATTGGCGAAGTAAAAATACGCCGAATATTCCGCCTGCACCTAATACGGAAGGAACAATTAACGGGAAGTGCGTGTCGGTCAGATGCAGCTTAGACATCCACACGAACATCGGAATCGCCGTCACCTCCGTCGGAATCATCATACCGGTCAGCAGGATGAGGAAGATGATATTTTTGAAACGAAAATTCATCTTGCCAAACGCATACCCAGCCAGTGCCGCAAACAAGCAAGTAGCTATGGTAACCACGATGGCTATATAAGCGCTATTGAAGAAGTAAAGAGGAAACTCGGGCTGTTTGACGAATACTTGCTTAAAATTGGACCAGGAAATGGGATCAGGAATCCATTGCGGTGGAAACAGAAATATTTTTGTCGGATCCTTAAGTGAAGTCGTGATCATCCATAGGAATGGAAACAAGATAACGAGTGATATAAGAGAAAGCACTGTATAAATAGGCAGGTTTCGAAGTATACCCTGTTGGTTATTGTTCATGATGCACCCACCTTTTTCTCATATTCCATTGCACGATGGTCAAGATCAGCACTAGGAAAAACAAAATGAAAGCGATTGAAGATGCGTAACCGAATTCAAATTGCTTAAACGCCTGCTGATAAATATAGTACACAAGCACATAGGTACTAGTCCCCGGACCACCGTCCGTCATGACTTGGATTTGGGAGAATACCTTCAGCGAACCGATTAAGGTTAGGATAAGCGCTAGGAAAAACGCTGGTGAGATCATAGGGAAGGTGATATTCCAGAAGGTTCTCATGCGCGAGGCTCCGTCAATCTTGGCAGCTTCATAGTACATTTTGGGAACCTCCTGCAACGCAGCAAGGAAAATCACCATATTCAGACCTACATTCTTCAATACGCTGACTACGATAACTACTGGCATCGCCAAGCTAAAATTGTAAAGCCATGCGGGTCCCTGTATGTTAAATAACAGCAGTATTTGATTGATCAAGCCAGCATCCGTCGCAAAAATGTATTTCCACACAATCGCCCATACGACAATCGAAGTCACTACCGGCGTAAATATAGCGGTTCGAAACAGGCTGATTCCTGGTATTTTTCTATTTAACAGAAGTGCTAAACCAAGCGCGAGCATCAAATTCAAGGGAATGAGCCCCGCCGAAAAGTACAATGTGTTCCATACCGTCTTCCAAAATAAAGGGTCGTTCAGAAATGCTTTCTCGTAGTTATCCAACCCTACATACTCCGTATCGTGAAGGAGAGAGTAATTGGTGAAGCTCATGCCAAATGCAGCCACAATTGGAACCAATAAGAAGATGATATATCCGAGTACCATCGGAGAAATAAATAAGTATGCATACCATGCCCCACTTGAAGCAAGGCGGCTCTTGGCACGTTTCCTGATGGAAACGGGTTGCCCTGTCTGCAGGGATGGGGTCAATTTCGCACCTGCGGAATCCATGTTGTTTCTCTCCGTTCTCTGTAAGTTATTCGATCAAAAAGCACACGAAATCCACAGCAGCGCAAGAAGCTTCGAGTAAAAGGGATCTGACTAATGCTCAGTCAGCTAGCCAGTATTAGGTCATAACTCGCGGTCAGACACTCCTTCTACTCTAAACTTCTCCACTACCATGATGCTTCTTTATTTAAGTAACGGGCTTACTTCACTTTCGGCTTTGGTCAATACATCCTTCACCGTACCTGACTGCGCATAGAGCAAATCAAGAATCGTTTGCATCTTGGTATCAATTTGCTGCCAATTTTTGTGAGCTGGCAACGTAGTAGCCCCTACCATTTGATCGATGACGGCAAGCTTCACACTCTCAGGTGATGGCCCTTGCTTTAGGAATGATTCCGATTCCAAAATCGATTTGCGGCTTGGCACGAAATATTGGCTCGTAATGTTCATATTCTCATTATTCGTAATATATTTTAAGAAGTCTGTTGCTTCTTTCGGGAATTTACTATCCTTCATAACGACAACGCCAGCATATCCCATTGTAGTGCCCGCACCTTTAGGCCCTTGAGGCAATGGAGCAATATCCCACTCGAAGTCTTTGATCGCCTTAGCTTTACCCATATAGCTGAACAATTCCTTTTGCATGGCAATTTTCCCCGTGTCGAACGTCGTTTGATCCCCTGGCTTCGGATGCACTTTATCCTTGAAGATCATATCCGAATACAACTGAAGCGCCTGCTCGCCCTCTTTGGAGTTCAAAGTAAACTTCGTACCATCTTTACTTAACAGTTCGGCGCCGTATGAATTAAATACGGTTTGCAGGGCATCCGGCCAGTTGGTCCAGCCATTGCGTACAAAATTCGTTCCATATACACCCTTTCCAGGGTCAGCTAATGTCTTTGCCGCTTTGAGGAACTCCTCATAGTTCCATTTCCCTTGCTTATACAGTTCAGTTGGCGTTGCCAGTCCTTTTGCTTTGAACATCGTTTTGTTGTAGTAGATCATCGATGTAGGTGTAGAAAATGGAATGCCATAGATTTTACTGTCTTTGGTTAACAATTCAAGCGTTGTCGGATATACCTCATCAAATTTATACGCCGTATCCGCTTTCAAAGAAGTTACTTCAAGAAGCTGACCGCCCTGAATGAATTGCGGAATCATACGTTCAGCGAGCCATGCGACATCTGGAGCTGAATTTGATGCTTGCATGATCGATAGCTTCTGCTGATAGTCAGCAAAAGGAATGATCGTAATCTCCACGCTGATGTTCGGGTTTTTCTCCTTGTATTTGGCAATCATATCCTCATACATTTTCTTGTGCGTGTCGTTTCCCCATATGCTGAATTTCAGTGTAACAGGCTTCTGCGCCTTCACCTCTGTTGACGAACTTGGCACTGTTGTAGCTCCGGTTGCTGCCGGCGTATCTGTTTTGGTACCGCAGGCAGTTACTACTGACGTTGTGACTAGCAGCGTGCCCATAAGTAAGCTAAACTTTTTATTCATATTCGGGTTCCCCTTTAATTTGTATTATGTAACCGCTTCAGTGAAACGTTTACAAACTTTATTATAAAGAAAACGAACCCGCTCTTTTATGGCCTAAAATTCAGAATAGGTTCGAATTGTATCGATATTGGTTTTAAAATCTGCATGAATATTCGTACTCCTATTGGTCTCGAAATTCTGATGGCGTCAACCCAACGACCTGCTTAAATAAAGACATGAAATACTTGCCATTGGGATATCCCGACATTCTTCCGATGTCTTGAACCTTCATATGTGTCGTCTTTAATAGCTGCTTGGCCTTCTCTATTCGGCGCTGCGTCAAGTATTCCGATAGGTTCTGTCCCGTTTCCGACTTAAACAATGCGGACAAATATCTATGGTTCAAGAAAACCTGATCAGCCAAGTATTGCAGTGAGATGTTCTGATCTAGATGACTATCGATAAGCTCCTTAACCTTTCTTATGATTTGCCGCTCCTCTTGCCCTTCCTTTGCAGAAGAGGCAATTTCGGCTTGCAGGGGATTATTTTTGAGAAGCTCCTTCTTTAATCGATCTATAACAATGGCTAGTTCAGCCTTGTCTACAGGCTTCAATAAATAATCAGCAGCATGATACCTTAGTGCGTCCCGTGCATATTCAAAATCACTGTACCCGCTAACGATGACAACTGGCAGTTCAGGGTATTGGTCACTAAGCCTCCGCATCATCTCAATCCCGTTCATTTCCTTCATACGGATATCCGTAATGACGGCATCTGTCGTATTTGTCTTCAGCCATTCAATCGCTTCCTGGCCATTGGACATTCCCCCAACCACCTGAACCCCGCCTATGATATGCTCAAGTAAATGACGAAAACCATTCCGAAGATTAATCTCATCCTCAACTAATAAAATTCGAAGCACTTGTCATTCCCCTTCCCACTGCAATGGAATTTTCACAATAAAATGAGTGCCTTGCTTATTGCTCTTATCTAGAAATAACCCATAGTTCGGTCCGAACAATAGTCGGATTCGCCAGTGAACATTTCGCAGTGCGAAGCCTTTCTTCTTGAATCCGAAGCCATCCCTTGCGCCGTGTTCATTGCTTTCTTTGTAGATATGAGCTTCTATCTGCCTCATTCTTTCCTCGCTAATCCCCTTACCATCGTCTGAAACAGTGATGACAAAGTGATCCTCTTCTAAATATGTGGCGATTCGGACGATGACAGGGTCCTCTTCCATGGCATGCTCAATGACATTTTCGATCAAAGGCTGAAGCATTAATTTGGGAACGAGATACTCCTCATGCCCCATGTCGACATCAAGCTCCATCTGAAGCTGTCCACCTAATCGATACGACTGAATCTGAATATAGGATTCCACGAATAGCAGCTCGTCCTTCAGATAGACAAGGCGCTCATCCTTATCTACCGTAAATCGCAGCAGCCTGCCTAAACTGACGACAACACTTGATAGCTTAGGATGATTCGACTCCAGAGCCATCAGGTTGATCGATTCCAGCGTATTGTAGATGAAATGGGGATTAATTTGACTCTCGAGCGTCGATAGCTGGGCATCCTTTTCACGAAGCTTGCTTTCATACACCTCTTTAATCAGGCGCTCAATTTCTGTTACCATCATGTTAAAGCCGCCTGTCAAATGGCCAATTTCATCATGGGAGGCGACTTCAGCTCGTTCCCCGAAATCACCCATCTGCACCTTCTTCATTTTCTTCTGAAGATGTCTAATAGGCTTCACTAATCGGCTTGAAGCTACAACGGCTAGGAGGTAAGCAACTAGCATCGAAATAACCGAAACGATAATCGTAGACCTCACTAGCTTGCGAGCTCCCGCGGTTACCTCACTCTTCGGAATAAAACCCGTCACTTGCATACCCGTAAATTCAGAACTTACCTTTGCCGAAATTTGTTCTTTGCTGTTGTTAATTTCCTTCCAGCTCAATGAACTATCCATATCCACCCCATCAATCGGGAAGATCACAACACCATTACGATCCGAAATATAAATTTGACTCTTGCCGTTATAATTCGTGGAATCCAACAAGCTTTTGAAGCCCATCTCAGTCAGATCAACCTTCACGATCCCCAAATATTCATTGGTGGAAATTTCTCTAACAACACGTGCAATGGAAATGACCCTTTCTGTGCCATCCAAATAGTAGCCTGCGTCGTGAGGCGGCAATATAACAATGGAACCGTCCCCCTTCTGAACATCTGCCATCCATGGGTTGCTTGAAGCTTCCCAGTAACGATCAACGGTAGTCTCCAGGTTGCTAAATAAGTTCCCGTCAAGGGCAAAAATCAAGATGCTCCTTATCTCACTTCGATCAAAGGTGAGTGAAGAAATCATCAAATTCATCTTGCTGTATTCATCGGAAGTCACAAATACGGAGTTACTTTGCCTTGGGTGTTTTCTCAGAATATTCATTACGTTTTGGTTATAATAAGGCGCCATCGTAATGCGATCCATGTCCTTCATATATCGATCAAGATTAATGTGAACCTGCTCAATAATTTGGCGCGTATATCTGCGGGAATCCTCTTCAACATTCGAGATATATTGATAGTAGGTAATCCACCCGCTAATAAAGAAGGGAACCGTAATGAGCAAAGCAAATAAAATAATGAACTTGCCCCGTAAGGATAAAAATAGCTTCGTTGGCATGCTAAATCATTCACCTCATAACCTAAGTGTTCTTGCATACGCCAATTATGATTGCTCGATGACTACAAATCTACTTTAACTTTACTTTATATTTGAGTGTGTAAAAAACGTAAATGAGGAGTATTGCGCGGAGCTACGTGAGTATACAAAGAACACAAAAAGGCTGTCTATCCAAGTAGATTCAACTACAAGGAAGACAGCCTTGTTCCATACCCGTGCTATTTCAGTAAAGCCGCATAATCCATCTGCGGCACAAGACCTGTCTCCGCTGCCCGCTGGAGCAAGGTTAAGACAGCGCCATAGCCGCTATCGCCGAGATCAGCAGTGAACTCATTGACGTACAGGTCGATGTGCTGCTGCGCGACCTGCGGATCCATCTCTTGCGCGTGCTGCATGACATAGTCGCGCGAAGCTTCCGGATGCGCCCACGCGTACTCAACGGAGGCGCGAGCCCAGCCCGCGAGCGCCTTCAAATCCATGGTGCGCCGAGCGATGATGGCGCCCAGTGGGATTGGCAGCCCGGTGTCTTGCTCCCACCAGCTGCCCAAATCTGTTAGAAGCGCTAACCCGTACGACGGGTAAGTAAACCGCGCTTCATGAATGACGAGGCCGGCATCGATGAGGCCGTCCCGCACGGCGGGCATGATCTCGTGAAACGGCATGACCACGATTTCGCCTACGCCGCCAGGCACGTTCTGTTCTGCCCATAGGCGGAACAGTAAGTACGCCGTCGAGCGTTCGCTTGGCACGGCTACTCGGCGGCCGCTAAGGGCAGCCGGGTCAGCCGCTCCTTCGCTTGGCCGCGTCAGCACAAGCGGGCCGCAGCCTCTGCCCAAGGCGCCGCCGCAGGGCAGCAGGGCGTAATCCTGCAGCACCCATGGGAGTGCTGCGTAGGAGATTTTGAGCACGTCGGGGCCTGTGCCTTCGGCAGCCAGACGGTTCGTTATATCGATGTCCGCGTAGAGGACATCGAGTTCTGGTGCGCCTGGGATTAAATCATGCGCCCAGGCATGAAAAACAAAGGTATCGTTTGGACAAGGTGAGAACGCTATTTTCATTTTAAAGCACCTCCGCTAAGACTGAACCTGCTGCTTCTAAAGCTTTCAAGGCATCACCGATCCGCCAGGCGTCTCGGTCTCGCGGTCCGACCGCGTTGGAGATCGCGCGGATCTCCAACACAGGCACCCCGCGCTGCTGCGCAGCTGTCGCTATGCCGAAGCCTTCCATGGCTTCGGCGGCAGCGCCAGGCACGCGCGCAGCCAGCGCAGCGGCGGTTGCCGCTGTTCCGGTGGCCGTGGCCACCGTCAGTACCGGCGCCGCTTGCGCCTGCAAACCGGCGGCTTGCAGCGCCGCCGTCACACGCTGGGCAAGTTCGGCATTCGCGCTGATGCGCGTTGTGCCGAAGCCCAGCTCGTCCAAGCTGCTGAAGCCATCCAGCAGCTCCACGCCAAGATCGGCGGCGATGATTTCGCTCGCAATAACAAGCGAGCCAATGTCCGCTTGGCCGACGAAACCACCTGCAATACCAGCGATAATCAATAAGTCATAATCGGCTTTAGCAAGCTCAAGGGCACCATTCACCGCCGCTGCGGCTAGCCCCACGCCGGCTAAAGCATATTCAAATCTGCTATCCTGACCAAGACCCCGCTGTATGGCATCTCGTTCAGGGACGACTGCTGTCATGACGAGAATTCGCATCATTCTTCCCCTTTAAGCTTTGACTTCCATACTTGTATTTTACATGACCCCTGTCTAGAAGGAAACTTTTACGCTTGACATGCCAAACTAATTTAATTATTATCTAATTAGATTAATATCTAATTAGATTACTAGGAGTTGTTTCTCGTCTATGCAATTAGATAAAATCATCACTTATCACAAAGCCATGTCGGATGCTACGCGTATTCGTATGCTTATTTTGTTGGCGGACGGCGAAACGAATGGGCAAACTCTCGCTGAGAAGCTGAGCGTTACTCCCGCGACCATTACCCATCATGCCTCAAAACTTCGCGAAGCCAACTTGATTCATGAACGCCGTGACAAAAACACGATTTATTTCACCTTGAACGACGCCTTCATTCGTAGCAACGGTCAAGCAACTGCTGATTTGATTTTCAAAAATAAAAAGGAGGCTCCCGCATCCATGGAAACGGAAGACAAAAATTTAAATCTTCAGAAGTCTGTTTTACGGAACTTTTTTACGCTCGATGGCAAGCTCAAACATATACCAGCACAGCTCAAGAAAAAACTGATTGTCTTGGAGCATCTTGTCACTGAACTAGAAAAAGGCCGCTCCTACGCCGAAAAAGAGCTTAACCTCTTCCTCAAAAACTATCATCCAGATTTCGCTACCTTGCGCCGCGAATTGATTATGCACCAGTTTATGTTTCGGGAAAGTGAAGTTTACGAGTTGAACCCTAGGGAAATGTGGGCGAAGTGGGAAACCTTATCATAATTCGTGGTACTTCACTCTTGTCAGTCTTGTCACTCTTTAGCAATCCCACCTCTCCCCCCCCTCCCTGCAACTTTAACTGTAAAAACTCCAGCTATTTTCGACACTATTCAAAGTTTTTGGTATTTAAATGGAAAAAATCCAGTTAATTCCACCTATTTCTCTCCTGTCGAAGGAAATGGCCAATATTAACTGGAGAAAATACAGCTACTTCACAAATTCGCCCAAATACTCCTCAATTAGATGGAGAAATTCCAGTTATTTACCTAAGCAACCACCTGAAGGCAAGAGTTTCTGCAAAGTCAGATGGATCGAGGGGGGCGGAGGTGTCGGGTTGCTMGATTCTGTCGGGTTGCCGTTCCGAAGCCGTGTCGCTTGATCTACTGTATCGATTGCGTCGCTTATATCCGCTGTGTCCTCTGTGTCTGGTGTGTCTACTGTATCGATTGCGTCGCTTGTGTCCGCTGTGTCCTCTGTGTCTGTGTCTGGTGTGTCTACAGTATCGATTGCGTCGCTTGTGTCCGCTGTGTCGATATGTATCAGCTGTCACTCAATAACCACTAACGCACCACCCCAAGCCCCAACAACCACTTCTTATACGCCGTCGGTGTAACGCCGAGACACCTCTTAAATTCCTTGGAAAAGTGCGCGTAATCATGATAGCCGAACTGGCCCATACAGCTCGCGATATCAATCGTTGGGTTGAAGAAAATTTGGAGCCTAGCCAAGTTAAAACGGGATACGGCATTTAATCGCTTGGGTGACATGCCAACGAGCTCTGAACAAATCCGTTCAAAATGCCGCTGAGAGTATCCACTCTCGATGACGCTGATGGGAACATCCTGCTCCATCGGTGTTCGATATAGTTTGGACAATATATTAATCATCGCGGCATGCTTGGTTTCTGGTTGGAAATGACGATAAAGATAAGCTGTCAGCAAAGCGATGCCTTCGTCCAAATCTGCCTCTGCCAACTGCGGAACCAACTCAGGAAGTTCATGTTCGGGAAACAAATCAGCGAGAGGCAGAAACTTATCGATCAACGTACGATGATCCATCTCTTTGAAAGCCCGCAAACCCCATGGCAGCAATCGCACGCCGAATATACGAACGGGACCTTCTGCGGTAAGTGGATGATAACGTGAAAGGGCTCCGACAAAAAATGCTCTTGGCAACACTTGCTCACCTATAGAAAAATTAGCTCCATAATGAAAGATCAACTCTTGGCAGCCATCTGGCCACAGCGTCTCCTCCTCCTCTGCCGCGCTGTAATCCCGCTCCAAATACCAATAACACTTAATATAACGCTGCAATGTCTCATCCGGTTGACGCTCCTCGTAACGCATGCGTCTGATTGCCTCCTCCCTACTTTAGGTGCTCATCCCCTACCAGTCCCACAAAATGGACACGTTGCCCAATTATTTATTCCGCAATCGGGTCATTCATCCATACACCTTCTAGTCAGATGACATATAGTAATTTTGTGAAGGGAGGGATTGACATGAGTTGTGGTTGCGGAACTGGCGGCGTAGGTTATTCAAGCACTGCTGTAGTCCTCGTACTATATGTCCTCTTGGTTATCGTTCTTAGTACATTCGGGTTTGGTTGGTAATATAAATTGCATGACAGCGGCTGGGACGGTGATTCCGTTCCGGCCGCTTACTTTTTTTAGTCCTTTTAGCTATAATAAAAGCTTAAGCCTGAATTTCATCTATTCCCTACTTAGGACGGAGACGAGGTACTGTGTCTAAACCGATTTTGACCATTGTGGTCCCTTGTTATAATGAAGAAGAAGTCCTCCCCGAAACTGTTTTTCAACTCAGTGAAGTATTAGATTCTCTCATTACAGATCAATTGGTTGCCCAGGGCAGTACGGTATTATTTGTTGATGATGGCAGTAAAGATGCAACATGGTCGCTAATCGAGCGATTCCACCTTTCCAATCCATTCATTACTGGGCTTAAGCTGGCCAAAAATGCCGGTCATCAAAGCGCCTTACTCGCTGGACTTCTGAAAGCGAAAGCGTATTCCGACTGTGTCGTTTCCATCGATGCGGATCTGCAGGACGATACATCTGTCATTCGTGAATTTCTTGTTAAATTCCATGAAGGCTACGATATTGTCTACGGTATCCGTCAGGATCGTTCATCTGATACTTTTTTCAAGCGAGCTACAGCGCAAGGCTTTTATAAACTCATGACTTCGTTAGGTGTAAAAATTCAATACAATCATGCGGACTTCCGCTTAATGAGCAAGCGTACGCTCGATAATTTGGAGAAGTTTCAAGAGGTTAATTTATTCCTCCGAGGATTAGTCCCTCTGCTAGGATTTCCCTCTACACAGGTCTATTATGACCGGAAGGAACGATTTGCTGGTGAATCCAAATATCCGCTGCGCAAAATGCTCGCTTTTGCCTTCGATGGCATCACATCTTTCAGTGTAACTCCCATTCGTTTGGTTACGGTGATGGGCTTTCTGCTCTTCGCACTTAGTGTAGTTGCGGCTATTTATGCGATTGTAGGCAAATTACTTGGGGAGAACGTTACGGGTTGGACTTCTCTTATTCTCTCTGTCTGGTTCATCGGTGGTGTACAGCTACTTGCGATTGGTTTGATCGGCGAATACATAGGTAAAATATATAAAGAAGTGAAGCAGCGCCCGCTTTTCGTTATCGAAAAGGATTTAACCGAGCAAGCTCAAGAGCAGGCAACCCTCACTTCGCAGGCGAGTCAACCTGCCTCTGCAAGGCGGTAATTGGAATGACCTCCACTTCACTCAAATCCTTGCTAACAGGCAGCTTTGCGCGTTTCTTACTCGTTGGTGTGTTGAATACGCTGGTGGGTCTATCCGCCAGTTTTGCACTTTATAACCTACTAGATCTGAATTACTGGCTATCGACCTTTGGCGGCAATACGATTGGTGCGGTAGTGAGTTATCTGCTGAACCGTACGTTTACCTTTCGCTCCAAAGCCAGCATCGGCAGCAGTTGGTGGAAGTTCGGACTGATCATACTCGTCTGTTACGGATTTTCTTATGGGATCAGCTGGCTGCTTGCCGAAGCGCTCAGTTCTTATCTCCCAAATGCCAGCACGAACTGGCTCCATAACGGTGCCATCCTGGTAGGGAATGGCTTGTACACGATTGGCAATTATGTCGGGCATAAATATTTCACCTTTCGTACTCATGATTCGAAATGAGGCAGGGCATCCTAACACCTAAGAGGTGATAGACGATGTCACGAAGAAGAAGAAACCGGGCTATGGTGCCCGAATCCGAACATGGCTTAGGGCTTCTCAAGGCCCACGTTATGCAAAATCAAGGCTATGCCGTTAATCCGCAGCGACCTGATCTTGTCAAATACGAGGTTGCCCGCACACTTGGTGTCCCTTTGCAGCAAGGCTATAATGGGCAACTCAGCTCAGAAGACGCCGGCCGAGTCGGCGGTCCAATCGGCGGCGCGATGGTACGAGAACTCGTACGCATGGCACAGCAGCAGATGGCGAATCAGCAGCCTCCGCAGCAGTAAGCATGTCCCGCATTTTAGATGTCAGCCATAATCCGACGCATCCCCACATAAACTAGTAGCAAGCTGCTTGCAGCTCTACTTTTAATGGTGAAGTCAGGTGATGATGGCAGATGAATCCTCCAGGCAATCGTTCGTCAAAACCCGATTGGAAGGGACTATCGGCGCAAGCCGGCGATGTGTTAGGCCCCGAGTTCTGGCAGGATATTGCCAGTATTATTCCGCTAACCGGACCCCGAGTTGATATGTATGAAACGCCGCAGGAACTCGTTGTGGTCGCTGAGGTTCCAGGATTGTCATCCCCTGAGAACATCCAGCTATCCTTCCGCGACCAGTCCCTCTTAATCAGAGGAATGCTCGTTCGTCCTTATCAGGTCAGTGATGAGCAAATGCGACTGTCTGAGCGCTATTTTGGCACATTTGAGCGAGCGATTCGCTTGCCTGGCAGAGCTTTGACCGATCAGATGCGAGCACAGTATCATAACGGTTTGCTTATCATTCGTATTCCGCTTGCTCCGGAGGGTGGAGAGAAGGTTATTCCCATACAGTTTACTTGAGACAACGGTTGAAGAAAGATCACCGTAGCTCCTCCTTTTATGAAGGAGGAGCTACGGTGATCTTTTTGTTTTGCAAAAAAAGAAATGATTCTGCGTTTGTCCCCATATACATGGGAGGGAGAAGCTAAAATTAGAGGATTTGGAGGGAATGACCATGGTTCGGATCCAATTTCAATCCATTCATATTGATGACATAACGGAGAACTCTAGCGTTAATAAGGGCAGTAATCGGATCAGCGGCAGAAGACATTCTGTCAAGACGAATCAAGGGCTTGGGGCCATAAATGGTAAACGTAATGTTGTGTTGGGCGGGAAGCATGCGGTCCTGGATAATGATACGTTTGATGTTAAACCGAATACACGAAAGAGCTGACCTAACCTATGTGGTTTCAAAAAAAGAAAAAGTCGCCGCCTCCAACCGGACCCTCTAACGCCACTCCCAAACCGCCATCAGTTATGCGAACAGAATCTTTGCCGTCTTCCGTACACACACAAACCGTTCACTTATTGGAACAGCGGCTTCGAAAATTGGAAGAACAGTTAGCCGACCTCTCTGCTAAACACCCGCGCATTCATATCGATAATCTGCACGTCCATCAGCCTGTTCTCGAAAACTTAACATTTCGACTCGATCATCTCGACATTAAGGAGCTTAGCGGTTCGTTGAATTTGGGCAACAATTTCGGTGCTAAACCGAATGGGAAAGCGCAGGATGAGGCCGTGGATAAGGCATTCCAGCGTTCTCAAGTCACCAAAGAACCGCGACAGGAGCGCGCGTCAGACGATCTCTCGAAATCGTCGCCCGAACAAGAGGGTCCAGGCCCTGAGCGAACCTCAACCGGCTACCGCTATACCCCTCCCCAGTCGTCAAAAGTATAAAGATGAGGTGATTGACTGTGTCATCATTCATGTCTCCAACCTTTATCATCGGTTCGATCCGGATTGGCTCCGTGGAAAGTGCATCCTGCATCAATATGGGAAATAATTGGCCCACTGATTTTCAAAGTAATCAAAAAACAGTTCAAGGCTTTGGCGCCGTCGAAGGCGACCATAATCAGTTGGTCGGTACCCGTTCGATGCTGAACGATTCCGACTTCCTCGACATGCTCAATGTTGGCGATAACGATACGCCCGAATGGCTGCAAGAGATGATAACTGTGCAAGCACAAGCATCGGGCTTCACCACAGCAGCTGCCTCTCCACCTCCAACAGACGCAACGACGAAAGCTCCGCAAACGGCCGAGTAAGGCTGCCCGCGGAGCTTTATTTTTCAAACACGGCCAATGATCAAATCACCCTTGGTATAGGGTGCATCAATGATATCGTTATCGTACACGGTGTTTATATTGTTCCACACCACGTTATGTTCACCACTCACTTCACCAAGGCCACTATTGATTTTACCGCTCGTTGACCAATTTACTTGTGCGTTCGTACCAATGAATATGCCAGAAGCATCGGCGATCGAATTGACATGAATCGAATCAAATTGAATCAATGGCGGGTCTAACGGTCCGGGTAGATTCAGCATCGCTTACAACCCACCCTTCATTTAAACTTGATTCGTTATGGCTGGTTTAAAGTCCTGATCATTAATTGGCGCATCAATAAAGTCATTATCAAAGATGGTATTGACGAAGTTACAGGCGATCGAATTACCGATGAATTCACCGGTGCCGTAATTGTTTTTGCTATGGGAATCCCAGCTGGATTGTGCATTTTCACCAATCCCGATCGTTGCATTCGTATTCTGATTATTAATATTGATCATGTTAAACACGATGGAACTCGGCATGCTGCTCACTCCCTATCCGCGATTGGTTCTAGGGCTGCTCCCTCATGCACGGGACCCCGCCGTAAACCTGTATCTTAGCCTATTCAGTGAGCAGGGAAATGGTGCGGCCTTTCGTAGATGCTTCTCCCAATGAGAAAAGACTCTTCCCAGAAGGAAAGAGTCTTTTTCGAGCGCGATGATCAGAACCAGAGTCCTGGACCACCGAAGCCGCCAAAGCCAGGGCCAAAGCCACCGCCAAACCCACCAAAGCCAGGGCCAAAGCCTCCACCAAAGCCACCGCCAAACCCACCAAAGCCAAAAGGTGTAGTGCCAATCGCTAACAGGTCAAATAAAACCAACGGAATAATCGCTTTTACTTGCACTTTTTTTCCGTTTTGTGGAGAAACCATCAACGTGTTACCGCTGATCCGCACCAATTTACCCGTTACTTGTGTACCATCTTTCTTAAGAGCCACAATTTCTTTCCCGATCAATTTACGCACTTCGTCTTTACGAATTCTGGATGCCACGAACGTCCACCTCCTTCACGTGAGCAGAGATACATTGCTCTACAGTGTATGGCTTATGGGGTAATATCGCATGGATAGCTGTCCATTTTTAGCAAAAATACGCTCATGTCTCTACAGTAAGCTTGGTCAATGCCTTTTTGGCTGGTCCTTCAATGACATCACCTTGGAACGAATATCTGGAACCGTGACACGGACAGTCCCATGTACGCTCCGCGTCATTCCAATCGACTTCACACCCCAAATGGGTACAAGTCGTATCAACAATGTGCAGTTCGCCATTCGGCTCTCTGTAAGCACCAGCTCTCTTCCCCTTCACACTAACGACAGCCCCTTCATCAGGCGACAGTTCTTCAGGGTGCTTATGCAGCAAATCAAACTTGCCAGCAACAAACTCTTTGGCCACGTTGGCATTCTGCATGACAAATGTTTTGATGCTGGGATCGGCATGGAAACGATGCGGTGTAAACACTTCTTCGTAGGGGCTCTTCTCCCCTAGAATAATCTTCGTATTCAGCAACGCCGCTACCATGCTGGTCGTCATTCCCCATTTGCGAAAGCCAGTCGCCATGAGGAGGTTAGGAGCATCGGAAAACTGCTGTCCGATATAGGGCATTTTATCCAGTGTGAACACATCTTGAGCCGACCAACGATACAAAATCTCCTGAAGACCGAACATCTCCTCGCCGAACTTCTGAAGATTTTCATAATACTGATGCGTACATAGACCTTGCCCTGTCTTATGACCCTCACCGCCGATAAGAACCGCAGGTTCCCCATTGATGGTGACAGCACGAAGAGAACGAGTTGGCTGCTCTACGTTGATGTACATCCCCCCAGGGTAAGCTTTCTCCGTGCGTGCTGCAATGACATACGACTTCTCCGCATGCAGACGAGTGAAATACGCGCCCTTGATGTCGTTGAACGGATAGTGGGAGGCTGTGACAACATAATTGCATGTAACTTGATGCCCTTGCTTTGTTTTGACAAGGGATGGCTGCTCTTGGGTCGCACCTACGACGGTTGTTCCCTCATAAATTTGACCACCCAGCTTCGTAATCTCCTGAAGGAGTCTGATCAGGTAAGGCACAGGATTGAACCTAGCTTGCCCCTTTAGTCGGATGGCTGCTTTCGTCGCGAAAGGCAGAGGCGTGGATTCCAGATAATCGCCACCGATTTGCAGCTGCCCATATGCCATGTATTCGTCCTGTAGTTGGTTTAAATAATCATCATCACTCGTATAGAGATAAGCATCTTCATCTGTAAGCTGACAGTCGATGTTTAGATCAGCAATCGTTTGTTTGATAAGCGTCAGCGCTTCTTGATTGGCCTCATAATAAAGACGAGTCTTCTCCTCTCCAAAATGGGAAAGAAACTCATGATATATCAGTCCATGTTGCGTTGTAATTTTGGCGGTCGTGTGTCCCGTCGTTCCTTCTAGGATTGGACCGGCATTCAGAACAACAACCTTAACGCCTCGCTTGGCGAGTAGATAGGCCGTTGTGATGCCAGTAATACCTGCGCCAATGACGACTACATCGGTCTTCAGATCGGTTGTTAGTGGGGGAAACTGCGGGAGCTTGTCGACAGAATCAAGCCAGAATGACTTGGGGAATTGCGGTAAAGTAGCGGCGGAAGCCTCTCCATGTTGCGTCAATGTCACTTTCTCCTTATGTGCCAATTTCTACCTATTTTGTCCTTGGTAAAGGGATTTTATGTATGGGAAAATGGATGATGACTTGTAACGGAACATACGTTCCGATATGATGGAGATAACAGCAGAGCCCAATTGCTAGATTACTACGTATGTTAGGAGTGAGCAAATGTCAGAGAAAGTGAACGCTTCACAGGTTACCATCGTGCCTTGGTCCGAATTGGATCTTGAACTTCTGCGGCTGATTAATGCTCCTGAGATGATGGAGCACCTGGGTGGTCCGGAAACAGAGGAGCAGCTGGCAATTCGTCATAAACGGTATCTGGAAATTAGCGGCAAAGGCAAGGGGCACATGTTTAGCATCGTACTGCTGCCTGATCGTGAAGCCGTGGGTAGTATTGGATACTGGGACAGCCATTGGCAAGGAGAACATGTTTACGAAGTCGGTTGGAGTGTGCTGCCCAGCTTTCAAGGTCGCGGGCTAGCCAGTAGCGCCTTACAGGCAGCTATTTCCCATGCGAGATCAGAGGCCAAATTTCAGTGGATGCATGCTTTCCCCTCGATTCACAATCCAGCATCGAATGCTGTGTGTCGCAAGCTTAACTTTACGCTGATGAGCGAGTGTGAATTCGAGTATCCACCTGGACATTTCATGCAATGTAACGATTGGCGATTGGCGATTGATGAATCCCGAGTGCCGATTGATGGGATTTAACTGCAGTATCTAGCATTTGGCGGTCACTAGCATCGCGAAACGTAGAAATCAGGCAAGTAGCTGGTAGTGTGGGGCTCATGTTGGGGATGCTGGGGCTGCTGGGATTGCTGGGATTGCTGGGATTGCTGGGATTGCTGGGGTTGCTGGGGTTGCTGGGGTTGCTGGGGATGCTGGGGTTGCGCTGATTGATTAACTGGATTTTCTACAGCTAAATCCGGGGAAATCTAGCATTGTTGGCGTTTAACTGGATTTCCTACAGGTAATTGTGCTCGGTATGACCAATTTGATGAAATTCGCTGAAATTAACGTGAGAAAATCCAGTTATTTCCCAAAAATCGAAAATTTAGCTTGAATTAGATGCAGAAAATCCAGTTATTCACACGATCAGGATGTCTTGCGGCCGCCAAGGGGGAACGGGACAGGAGGGTAAGGAGAGTAGTTGAAGGGTAATTGGAGAGTAGTAAGGATAAATAGAAGAATGTGGGAAAAGTGGAGTTGTGTGAGGTAGTAGGAAAATGTGAGGTAATGTGAGGTAATAGGAGAATGTGAAGTAGTGTGAGGTAGTAGGAGAATGTGAAGTAATGAGTAGCAAGGGAGTGAGTGGAAGCTACGAATGTAGTGCCCGATGAAGTAAGGTTGTTGATTTTCTGATAACTCTCAAGTCTTCAAGTCCTCTAACCCTGTGAGAAAACCTCTATCGAGGCTATTCAAAGATGTGCGACCGCGTTAAAGCTGAGAGACTTTGGTCTCCGACCAAAGGTCCCTATATATGGTTTTATCGCCAAATAGAAAGATGTTTTCGGGATCCGAAAACTTATACTTTCTATTGTGGTCCAAAATGCAAAAGAGCACTTTTCGAGTGGGTTTCCCCAACGTTATTGGAAATTGATGCAAATAGGCATCAATTTGGAGTGATTTCAGGAGATTATCCTTAAATACATTAAAAAGGTTGCCTTTTTGCACGAATTCACCAATTTCATCCATAATTTAGCGAAAAAGGTTGTATTTTTGCATTTTTGAGAAGGGGAGCGATGAGCGAGAGCAATCGACCAAACCCCCACGCTGCCCCGTAGTTCCAAGTTCGGGGTTCGGAACCAAATCACAACAAAAAACCGCTCCTCCAACACAAGGTCAGAAACAGCGGCAGGCTTATGCGGTGAGGCGGTATGCTTTTAGGATAAGTATGTGTCTACTAGGCTTTGCGAATTTTCCCAAGCTCGGTTGTAATCGCGTCAATCTCGCTAATGCTGAAACGATCCTTGCTCGTAACCATATCATAAAGATCCTTCAAATCCTCGTACATTTCTTCTTTCACGTTGGAGGCTTTAATGGATCCTCCTGTTGCCATGCGCAGCTTTCTCGTAATACCTTCAAACATAAATTCAACGTTCGCTTCCGACCATGTATTCAAATCCAATGTAATCATCCTTCCATCGCTGTCTTTTCATCATTTTAAAGCACATACAAGGTAATGTAAAATACAGTTTGTCTCATATGCAAAAAAGAAGCAAAGACAGAACGTCTCGCTTCCTTATTTCTTCTATATCACGATTGATTTAAGTACATTCGGCCCAACCATTTTGACTAGCGGACGTTGCAATTCAGCGGAATCGACATCCAGACTAACACAGATAAGGCGAATATGCTCGTCAGCCAATCTACGTGCATCCTCGTATGATAGCTTAAACTGAATACAATAGGAAATAAAGCCATGTAAAGACATAAACAAATTCCACGGAAGTGTAAACTTCCGACTCTCAGCTCCTGGCTGATCTACCATCACTTCACGAATCACAATGGCAAACATGTCCAAGCACTGCGCCTGTTCGGTACGAGAGTATTGCTGTAGTTCTGGCTCGTTAATCATAAACATCATTTCGTAGTGATTCGGATTACTTAAACCAAACCAGACGAATTCCATCATTAACTTTTGAAGCAAATTCACGCTAAACCCATGCTCACGAACAATCATTTCCCGCTGACGCTGCAGCAGTAAGGCAAAATCGTCTTTAATTAGTGCATAAAATAACTCAGCTTTTTCATTAAAATGGTAATATAACGCACCATGACTGTACCCCATTGCTTTAGCAATGCTTCGCATCGTTAAAGCGCGATAGCCGAAAGTAGCGAATAATTCCCGCGCCTCTGTAAGAATTCGTTCTCTGCTAAGCTCTTGCGCGACTGCTTTCCTAGCCATTCCTATCCCTCCGCATCCTCAGCTCATATGAAATTTGTTGGGTCTTCTGGGAGCCTGCCTATTCAGGCAAGCTCTCGTGAACGATATATTCGTTCTCACCCGCGACGATCAAGCTTTGACCTTGTGTAACATCAGTTGCCCAATTCATGAATGCTTCCGCTTCAGCCGCTAAAGGATAACAAGGAACGGTTACTTTGTCCGTGAACCCAATATCCCCTAGCAGCATCCCTTGATTTCTCAGTTCGTTTTCCAGTTTGCCATACCATGTATAATCGACTTCAATCAGCACGAGCTGATGATTTACTTTATAAATCGGCTTTCCTGCTTCTATGCCTGCCACAGCCCCATCCGTATAAGCGCGAATAAGTCCGCCAGCACCTAACATGATGCCACCAAAATAACGAGTAACTACGACAACGGTATTCTTGAGCCCTTGATGCTTCATCACTTCCAGAATCGGCTTCCCTGCGGTACCGCTGGGTTCTCCATCATCGGATTGCTTCTGGATTTGATCCCGCTCCCCAATGATATACGCACTGCAATTATGCGTCGCCGCTCTGTGTTCTTTCTTGATCGCTTCAATAAACTGGATTGCTTCTTCTTCTGACTCTACGGGTTTAGCATGACCGATGAAACGTGACTTCTTGATGATAATCTCAGACGAACCATACGAATGGATTGTGCGATAATGTGCTAGCATAGCCAACCTTTCTCGGTAGAAGGAAACAACTGTTTCACTATATTCTACACACAACATTAGACTTCGACAATATAGAAAGAAAATTTACCACATAAATAATGGAAAAAAAGGTGCAAAAAAACGACCTATCCGATAGGATTGATCGCTTTTTGTTTAAGTTGAAAATTATTGCTGCAAACGAGCCTCAAGCTCGGCTTTTTCTTTCTCATAGCCAGGCTTGCCTAAGAGAGCAAACATGTTCTTTTTGTACGCTTCAACACCCGGTTGATCGAACGGATTCACACCCATCAAATAGCCGCTGATGCCGCATGCTTTTTCAAAGAAATAGACCATGTATCCGAAAGAGTAAGGCGTCATATCAGGCAATGTTACGATCAGGTTCGGTACTTGACCGTCCGTGTGCGCAAGCATCGTGCCTTGGAATGCCTTCTTGTTTACGAAATCCATCGTTTTGCCGCTAAGGAAATTCAGACCATCCAGATCATCGCTATCTGTACCGATCGTGATATGATCAGCCACTTGGTCAACTTGGATAACCGTTTCGAACAAAATGCGATTACCATCTTGAACGAATTGTCCCATGGAGTGAAGATCCGTTGAGAAGTCTACGGAAGCAGGATAAATCCCTTTGTAGTCCTTCCCTTCGCTCTCACCGAACAATTGCTTCCACCACTCCGATACGAAGTGCAAGGATGGCTCATAGTTCACAAGGATTTCAATCGTTTTTCCTTTACGATACAAGGAGTTACGAACAGCTGCATATTGGTAAGCTTGGTTTTCGCTCAGCTTCGGATTCGAGAATTCTTGCTGCGCATCTGCCGCACCTTTCATGATCGCTTCAACATCAATGCCAGCAGTCGCAATTGGCAATAAACCAACCGCTGTTAGCACGGAGTAACGTCCACCAACATCATCCGGAATAACGAAAGTTTCGTAGCCTTCTGCTGTTGCCAAAGTTTTGAGAGCGCCCTTCTCCTGATCCGTTGTTGCGTAGATACGCTTGCGAGCGGCTTCCTTAACGTATTTCTTCTCCAATAATTCGCGGAAAATACGGAAAGCAATCGCTGGCTCAGTTGTTGTACCGGATTTGGAGATCACATTCACGGAGAAATCTTTGCCTTCAAGCAATTGAAGCAAGTGCGTGACATATGTAGAAGAGATGTTATTTCCTACGAAATAAATCTCAGGTGTTTTACGTTTATCTTTTGGCAAAATGTTATAAAAAGAATGAGACAACATTTCTAGCGCAGCACGTGCACCTAGATAGGAACCACCAATACCGATCACGACAAGCACGTCGGAATCCGATTGAATTTGCTTCGCGGACGCTTGAATGCGGGCAAACTCTTCACGATTATAGTTCTCAGGAAGATCTACCCATCCTAAATAATCAGAGCCTGCACCTGTTTTGTTATGAAGCTGATCATGGGCTAGCTCCACTTGTGCCGACAAATAATCGACCTCATGCTGGGATAGAAAGGATAATGCCTTGCTGTAATCAAATTGTAATTTTTTACTCAATAGGTTCGCCTCCATCTCTATTTTTCACCTTTTCCTAGCATACTTATTTGCTTGTCTAAAAGCAAGCGAGAAAGGAATTCACAGGTATTAATTCCCATGCTAAAATGAAGTCAGAGGTGAGGACATGAAACGTATCGGCTTTATTGGACTTGGCACAATGGGTAGGCCCATGGCTGCTAACCTTATTCAAAAAGGTTTTATGGTAACTGTGTATAATCGTACTGCTGGCAAAGCGGACGAGCTTGAGCAAATGGGGGCTGAGGTTGGCCTCACGCCTGCGGAAGTCGCTCGCAACTCAGATGTCCTATTTACAATGCTCAGCAATGATGCTGCGCTTCTCGAAACATTTTACAGTGAGCAAGGTATTCTGAGAGGTATTCACCCGGCACTCACGATTATTGACACCAGCACCGTATCTCCCCAAACAAGTCAAAAGCTCGCGGAAGAGCTCGCAGCACATTTCGTCGACTTCCTCGACGCGCCTGTTACAGGTACGAAGCCCGCTGCTGAAGCAGGTACGCTTACGTTCATGGTTGGCGGCAGCCAGGAAGTATTCGAAGAGCAGCAAGAATTGTTCCACGTACTTGGCAGCAAAGCCCTTTACCTAGGACCGAGCGGTTCTGGCTCCTATGCAAAGCTCGCTCACAATACGATGGTCGGGATTAATCTTGCGGGACTTGCCGAAGGCCTGTCAATTGCCACGAAAGCTGGGATTCACCCTAGCCAATTCTTAGAAATCGTCCGCTCAGGCGGAGCCAATAGCAAGCAAGTTGAGCTCAAAGGCGATAAAATTCTCGATCGCGATTTCAGCAATCAATTCTCCTTGAAGCTGATGCTGAAAGATTTGCTGCTAGCGCAAGAAATAACGAGTAAGTTTCAATTACCGACGCCCATGCTGCAGTCTGCTACCAATCTGTTCCAGATCGGCCTAAGTAAAGGCTTAGGTGAGGAAGATCTTAGCGCTGTCATTAAGTGCTACGAGGAATGGATGGGACAAGATGTTGTTAATCCTAGTGCACCTGTTGTTACTGAACCGGTGAAAGCCGCTTCCCCGCTCTCGGGTCGCGAACGTCGCAAAAATACACGGGTTCAGCTGGATATTAACTTGAAGCTATCCATTTACCAATGGGAGCAAGAAGGCTCTTTTTCCGGGCAAAATATTGACGGAACTCTCTTCGATTTATCCGAAAGCGGACTGCAGATCACGACCAATGTGCTGCTTGCGCCGGATATGTTCGTCGTCATCCACTTCCCTCAGGAAGCTGGATTACCACCGATTACGGGTCGTGTCATTCGCATCGTGACCGAAGGACGCAGCTTCCGCTATGGTTGTATGCTGTCCGGCTTGCCGCCGTATGTGCGGATTAAGCTGGAGCAGTATATTGAGGATCATATTGCGAGTACGGTGTAGGACATTTAAGCATTATACACTTTACTAAATAGCGCTATTAGGAAAAGAGCTGTCCCTAGGGGACCCTAGAGACAGCTCTTTTTTACAATCCATTATTTCTTTTTCGCTTTTGCATAAGACTCTTTGAATTCTTGGATCACTTTGTCTCCGCCAGCTGTTCGCCACTTCTGAATCTCAGCCTTCCAGCCCGCTTCATCAATTTTACCCATAATGAATTTCGTTTCGGCATCTGTAATCATTTGATCCAGCTCTTTGCCCTTCTCTGAGATCGTAGCCGAATCTAGCGTAAGCGCTGGGTTTACCACGATATACTTCTCATTTTCTAGGCCAATCTTTTTGTTCTTATTGAACAGATCTGGCTGTTTCATAGGCTTCGCTATATTGTAAGCCTCACTACGTTGAGGCAAGTTATCACGATAAGGCTTCACTTCTTTGGCATCCGCATCACGATCAAGCGGCTCAGTAAATTCGCCCTTATCCGCCCAATGCTTTCCTTCAATCCCTTTTACCAATAGCATTGCCATCGTCGGATCCATGAGCTTATCCACAAAGGTTAATACCTTCTTCATCTCAGCTTCGGTCTTAACGGATGACTTTGGAATCGCCAAGAAACCGTTGTTCCCACTCTCACTCGGCAATTTAATACCGTTCGGGCCCTCTAGAGGTCCTGCATCAATAACCGCTGTCGGCACAACTTTAATGAGTTTATCATACCAAGACTGCGCATTGCCTCCGCTAATCGTGATACCTCCGCGTCCTGATTGATATTGTTTATCAACTTCTGTCACGTCGACTACTGCAAAGTCTTGGTTAATCAACTTCTCTTCGTACAGCCGCTTAAACAACTTCATCGTTTCGAAGAATGGCTCCGAGACAAATTCTGGTGTAAAGCTGCCGTCCACGACTTGCCATTTGTTCGGCCCGCCTTGGGAAACGGTAATTCGAGTTAACAAGGAATCCGCGTCTTGATTATATCTTTTGGATAAAATGAGTCCGTACGTATCGTTCTTGCCATTTTTATCAGGGTCACCTGTGGTCATCCCTTTGGCAACGTTATACCAGTCATCCAACGTTTTCGGTGCTTTAAGACCTAGTGCATCCATCCAATCTTTGCGGAAATGAACAACAGACCGTCCTAAATCGCGAAACAAAGGAACACCATACACCTTACCGTTAACCGCAATATTGTCATAGAACTGCTGATTTTGAGCAGCCAGGTTTTTGTAATCTTTGAGATAGGGCCCGATTTCCCAGAACAAATCTGATTTGACGGAGCTAATGATACTCGGGTTATTGTAGTTTAGTTTGATCAACTTAGGCAGCTCATTCGAAGCAATCATGACATTAACCTTTTCATCATAGGCAGCCTGAGGTATCCATTGTATTTGCAGATCAGTGTTCGTATAGGCTCTAATCGACTTCTCCATTTCACTGTCTTTCGAAGGCACTTCACCAACCTGGTTCACCACAAGTGAAAGTGGAAAAGGCGTATTGTCCGGAACCTTCATCGTGCTTGCCGATCCTGTATCTCCCTTACTCGAACAAGCTGTTAATACGGTCGTTGTCAACAAAGCTGTTCCCATAAGCGTCGCAATCTGTTTTCTTCTGTTCATTCTAGTTACCCCTCCAATGAATGATTATACGCTAAATGAAGCTTAAGCCGTTACTTGTTGGCTGAAGATCAATTCGTATCGAGCTCAACGTACTCAAAATAATCAAAATCCGCATGGTTCTTGCTCTGTCCGCCATTACTCTCCGCAAACAGGCCTATGTATGCGCCAACAAATCCACCAGCTTTATCCGCGCTCAAAATGGTAGCGTCGACATGATCACATAACAGCATCCAAGCTTCCGCTGTTTCAGCGTAGTCAAAGCGCAAGCTCTGTTCGAGCGCCTCCACCTTCAGATAGACGCGATCGGCATGGAGCTTACAAGAAGCAAGCACAGTCTCGATGCCATTCTCCCTTCTAACGAGTCGCAGGATCGTTTGGGAACTTTCATTCATGCTGATTTCCAGCCTGAATTGGAAGTCATTGTTCTGCAGCAGCACTAAACCTGCGGCTTCATGAGGGCTTCCCGGCGTGAACGCCACCGAAGTTCGCACGGCAAATGAGAAATGCTGCTGGCGCCGCCCTACGAAGCTTGGATTCTCAAACTTCGTGATGGAATCTGGCTTTAGCCGCAACCTGAGATGCCCGGGCCGCTCCGTGAGGCTCCAGAAATCACCTCGCGGTGTCCGCAGGAAGCTCCACCGTTGATCCAACTCAGGTGCGTCGAAGTGATCGCACGCTGGCTTCGAAGACCAACGATGTTGTGGTAAATCTGGCCGACGCATTTCCAATTCCACGATGCCTTTGCCTGGATTGACAACCGGCCATCCTTCTTCCCATATAAATGGAATTAGGAACGTTTCACGCCCCATATTCCGGTAATGCCCTCCATAAGGCCGGGAGGCTAGACAAACCATCCACCACTCCCCGTTTTGCGTTTCTACAATATCCGCATGCCCGACATTTACAATCCCRTAGGCTTGCCCTAAATGGCGATGCGTCAGTATGGGATTGGTTTTGCCGACCTCGTAAGGTCCCGTCAATGTCTCAGATCGAGCAATTGTCACGGAATGTGTATGACCAGTTCCACCCTCTGCGATGATTAAGTAGTAATAACCGTTGATGCGGTACAAATGCGGCCCTTCCTGCGCATGAATGCCCTTCAATGCGCCATCCCATAAGCTGAAGGTTGGACCGACGAGTTGTTTCGTCTCCAGATCAAGCTCCTGCAGCCATATTTCCATATGCTTCGGATACTGCTGCCCAGCAGGCGGCATCCGGTTACCGGTGTAATACGCCTTGCCGTCTTCATCGAAAAACAACGATGGATCTATTCCTGGCGCACCTTGAAGCCAGAAGGGGTCCGACCAAGGACCTGCTGGATTGTCGGCCGTAACGAAGAAATTCCTGCGCTCGCCTGTCGCACTCACCACGAATGTCGTGATCATATAGAAGACACCATTCGCATAGCGAATCGTTGGCGCATAAATCCCTCTAGAGCATGGCGTTCCGTCTAAGTTCAGCTGAGTGGGACGATCCAACACATGCCCTAACTGCTGCCAATGAACAAGGTCCTTACTGTGGAAAATTGGAACCCCTGGGTAATACTCAAACGTAGACGTCACCATGTAATAGTCATCCCCAACCCTACAAATTGAAGGATCAGGATAAAAACCAGGCAATATCGGATTACGAAATGTAGACATGTGTACGCTCCTCCTCTTCATAAAAGGGCTAATTATCGTGTATTATCGCACCTAGCATCTAGCATCTAGCTCTAACCTTTAACCGAGCCTAACATAACGCCTTTTGTGAAATGCTTTTGCAAGAACGGATACACAATCAAGATTGGCAATGTTGCAAATACAATGACCGCCATGCGGATCGTCAAAGGTTGAATTTCCGTCTCATCGAATCCCGTGTCGCCAATCCGGCTTTGAGCCAGCATAATAATCTCTCTTAGGAGCACTTGAATCGGCCACTTCGCATTATCATTGATATAAATAATCGCATTGAAGAATTGATTCCAGTGCGCCACCGCATAAAATAAACCAAAGGTAGCCATGGCTGGCATGGAGAGCGGCAGCACGATTCGGAACAAGACACCGAGGTCTGTACAGCCATCAATTTTAGCTGAATCTTCTAACCCGTCCGGAATCTCTTGGAAGAAATTTTTCAAAACGATAAGATTAAAGGCACTAATAGCACTTGGAATCATCAGCGACCATAACGTATTCGTCAGATGCAAGTCCTTGACTACAAAATACGTKGGAATCATACCACCGCTAAACAACATGGTGATCAGAACGCCAAGTAAAATCGTTTGTCGTCCTCTTAGCTTCTTTTTCGCTAATGGATAGGCCATGAGGGCTGTGAATAATAAGTTGATAAACGTCCCGACGACCGTAATATAAATGGAAACCATCATGCTGCGAATCAAGGTATTCGTGGATAAAATATAGGTATAAGCAGAGAGCGACCATTCCTTGGGAAATAAGAGGATGCCGCCCTTGGCCACCTCGGATGGGCTTGTAAACGAAATGGCTAATACATATACAAAGGGCAAGACACAGACAAGTGCGACAATGAGCAGCACCGTATAGTTAATTGCGTCAAAGATGCGGTTTCCAAGCGTTTTATCATAAGACATTGCAGTCATTCCTCCATTTATGAGCTATGATCAGTAGACGCCCTCTTGCCCAAATCGTTTGGCGAGCCAATTAGAGCCTAGAACAAGAAATAATCCAACTGTAGACTTGAATAAACCGACAGCCGCGCTGTATCCGAACTGCCCTTGCTCCAAGCCTTTCATATACACGTACGTATCAAACACTTCGCCAACCTCGCGGTTTGTCGGTGCAAGCATCAAGAAGATATGCTCGAAGCCCGCATCGAGAAAGTTACCTAGACGAAGGATGAAGAGAATCACAATCGTAGAGCTGATCGCTGGCAGTGTAATGTGCCACACTTGCCGCCACCGAGAAGCACCATCCATTCTTGCAGCTTCATATAATTGCATATCAACGCCAGCAAGCGCTGCCAAGAAGATGATGGTCCCCCAGCCAACTTCCTTCCAAATCGATTGCGTGACGATCATCGTTCGGAACCATTCTGGCTCCATGAGGAAGGCAATCTTTTCACCGGTCAACTTAAACAATAATTCGTTGAGTATACCGTTCTCTGTCGTAAGCAGAATGTAAAAGATACCAACGACCACGACCCAAGAAACAAAATGGGGGATATAGACCAACGTTTGCACAAACCGTTTGAACTTCTCCCTGCGTATCTCATTCATCATTAGGGAAAGTACGATCGGTAAGGGGAAAAAGAAAGCAATATTGTATAAGGCAAGTAATACCGTATTTCGGAATAATCCCCAAAACTGCGGTTCATTAAAGAAACGATGAAAATGCTTTAAACCTACCCACGGGCTCCCCATATATCCCAAATGAGGCTTGTAATCCTGAAAAGCCATTAGGATGCCATACATCGGAATATATTTGAAAATAATGAAATACGCGACGCCAGGCAACAACATATAGTAAAGCCATTTGTCACGAATAAAATCTTGCATCCATATCGCCTTGCGCTGTTTGATTTTCGCTTTTTTGATTGGAGCCGCTTTCAATCCTGTATCTAGCTTCATGTCAATTCTCTCCTTCTGCTATCCATCCGATATGGGATATGACTCGAGTATGTGTGATCCCCCTATGTAAAGAAATACCTTGCAGATAACTTGATTGAAAGTTAGGAAGAGAACCATCTATCTATGGCCAATTTCGGTATAACATAGCTTTCACACAACTTGGCGTATGCCGTAAGAAACCTCCATGTAACACGGGGAAAAGGAAAAAGACTACCTCATTGACCGGTATCTAACCGTTATGAGATAGCCTTTATGATCTTAGGTGGTATCTACTTCTGATCGAGCAGCTCCCTATAGCTGCCTGGTGTCATACCGAAGGTTTTGCGGAAGGTTCGGATGAAGGCACTAATATTTTTATACTGCAATTTCTCCCCGATTTCTGAAATCTTCAGGTTCGTTGTCTCTAGCATCACTTTCGCCATGTTCATGCGGTATTCCGACAAATAATCGCTGAACGACACGCCAATTTCTTTCTTGAAAACACGACTTAAATAAACAGGATGGAAATTTAGGGCAGATGCACACGATTCCAACGTCATTTCCTGATCGTACTGTTCATGAATCATTCGCATTAGACGATCAGCAATATTTAGGAACTGAGTATCCGCCTTTTCGGTGAGAATACGGACGACCGGCGCGAATAACCGCGATTGAAACCATAAGGAAATTTCCTCGCGCGTCTGCAGCTTGAGGAAGCGCTCAATATCCCCATCGCCGTCCAATACCTTTTTCACAGATACGCCTCGGTCCTGCACAATTAATAAGATACGAGCCATCACCTGCATTAATAAAATATGATGCTCATGTAGAAACCCATCTTTATGCAGAATTGAAGATAAGTATTGGTTAAAGATGTCTACCGCCTTGGGTAACTGAACATCCTTCAACGCCTGAATTAACTGATCTTCAACGACCTTCAGATGCGCATATACGGCGGTTTCCGTATTCCCGTTCTGCTCCATGTCCTCATAATGAACAATGATATCAGGCCCCAGACTAATCCGAGATTTCAACGCCGTTAAACTTTCGCCATAGGCCTTAACCGTATAGGAAAGCTTATCGAACGACGCGCTAATACCAATGCTCACTTGCAGTTGAAGGTACTGTTCCACAGTCGATTTAATCAGCTCAGCGGTTTGGTAGAAATACGTTTTCAGATCCTGTGTTTGATCCGTAGACACTGCCAGCAACGTAACTTGGGATTCATTCAATAGAATGGGACTAAACCTAGATTGCTGTGGAAGAAGCTCCCCAACAATGTTATTAATAGCGAATAGCAGCAGCTCTCGATCCTGCTCCTGATAACGTGTATCCTGAAGATTATCGATTTGTACCGTAAGAACACCCAGATGATCCCATTCTGTCGGAAACCCATACATTCTAGAACGGTACATGAAATCACTATCGGAGATTTGACCCGTAAATAGCTTCAGCACAAAAAATTCCTTCAAGTGAGCCGACTGCCCCTGCATTTGTTTCTCGAGCCGGCCTCTTGATACGAATAAAGATTGCAAGCTTTCCTTGATATAACTCCATTCATCTGTACCCAAACGTTCTGGATTGGCATCGGTATCCATCTTCTTCATAAATTCAAGCAGGCTGCGGATCGGTGTATACATGCGTCGGCTTCCATAGAAAGCAAAGATAAGCACAAGTAGTAAGATGAACCCACACACACCGGCAGTGAATATGGCAATTTTCTTGCTTCCCTTCGTAATTTCCTCGATCGAAACAACATTTACAAAGGTCCAGCTATTGTTCCCAGAGGAAAGATACGATACTCCCATGTTCTTATCACCGATTTTCGCTTTGAAAAAGCCTTGCTTTTGCAGTTGATTGCTCACACGATCCTGAATGATATGATTAATTTCACTGTTAGCTTCTTTGTCACTAGCTGTTGATAGGAAAGCCATCCCCGTTTTATCTAGGACATAATTTTTTCCTAGTGTGTTTTTGGCTGTCAACCCGCCATGGATTTCAGAGGTCGATATTTGTACGACGAGCAGTCCCTTAGGTGTATTTGTCTTTGGAGCAAGCGGGATTTTGTACACGAGACTGATAGTTTCGCTAGGGGCAGAAGTAAGTTCCGATGTCGTATCACTCTCAAGTGCCGTATTAACACTCCCTATATCCCTTGTATTCCAAAAAATACTTTCTGGTTGCTTCGCATAGGCTAGAAATTCCTTCTTATTGTCCATACTGTCTGCTAGCTTCAGCCCATTCAAAGAAACCGCCCAATCTTTCTCAATATTCATGAGATAGGCTTGCTTAACGACGGCTTTGGACTGCATATTATATAATCCTGTCATTAGTTCTCGAACTTGTATGAAGTCTTCACCGGTCAATGATTCATTCATACTCCCTTTAACGAGTGAGGAATTGACGAACTGTAGGGCGGATAATTCCATCGATCTTAAGGTTTGTTCTACACGCATTTGCGTTTGCTGCAATAGCTGCAGGTTACCCTCATTAACCTTTTCTTCGATATCTTGTGTGGCAATATAGTAAGAAGCAATACCAATGATGACTGTTGGAAGCGCACCGAGGATAAGAGTGAAACCGAGTAATCGAAGTAAGTATTTTTGCATGCCAGCACGATTCCCTTCCTAAGTATTGAAGACCAGCATGCGGAATCCTCGACGCCTCCACCAGTCTTTGTTACACCACATGAAACCAGTCGATATCCACATACCCTTGGCTTGCAGCTTCACCTTTGGTAAGACAAAATAATCCAAGCTTGGCACCTACCCAACCGCCGGGGACAGCTTCGAAACCCCTGCCAATTGGCAAGTAATTCGCCCCATCCCAACTATAGCTAAACGTGCAGGATGCCTCTAATTCTACGTCCACACGCAAACAGATCTCGTGAACGCCATGCGGTACAGCTACACTTTCTGTCATCTCTTCACTAGAGGATTCCTTATTCCCGCTGCCTTCACCAAAAACTAGCTTAAACCCTGTATCCGTTTTTTGCAACGCTGTGTAACGGTACGAATGCCCAAAAACAGTTAATCCCGCCAGATTTTGTTCATCGATGTGCTGGAAGGAAACCTTGGCTGCAGCTGCAAATACAGGCGCAGGAAACTTCTGACAGAGCACATTCGGAGCCTCATATAGCGTTGCTGCGTGCTCAGGGAGCCGTTGGGCGTAGAGGCGTAGGCTCCCTGGATTCACTGTGAGTGAACACCATTCACTTCGATAGTTTGCTTGCCATTGCCATTGCAGACCTAAGGATGGATCATCGAATTCGTCGCTGGTTTCCGGCACTGCAAGTGGATAGTCCCTGCCTACGTTAGGCTTAGCGTTGATAAGAACAGGCTCGCCAATGCCATCGTCGTTCGTATCTATGCCCATAACTGGCCAATCCTTCTCCCAGCACATTGGCTGTAGATGCACAATTCTTCCGTATGCTTCGCGATCTTGAAAATGAAGAAACCAAGCCTCACCTGAATCCAGTTCAACAAATCCGCCTTGATGAGGCCCGTTGATCGGAGAATCCCCTTGATGCAGAACTATCTTATCCTCATAAGGGCCCATAATCTGTTTGGAACGTAGAATCGTCTGCCAACCAATCGGCACGCCTCCGGCAGGGGCAAAGATATAGTAATAGCAATTTCGCTTATATAGCTTAGGGCCCTCAATCGTTGGGTGATGCTCTGTTCCGTCAAAGATAATCTCACCATCACCTAGAAGTGCTGTTCCATCAGGACGCATGGGGCAAATTTTCAGCTTACTCTTAATTCCCGTACGACTCTTTGCAAAAGCATGAACCAGATAGGCTTTGCCATCTTCATCCCATAATGGACATGGATCTATCCAGCCTTTCACCTCTTTAACCATGTGAAGAGGCGACCAAGGACCTACCGCATTCTCGGCGGTTGTCATATAAATCCCCTCATCCGGTGCGCTGAAAAATATCCAAAACTTGCCGTCGTGATACCGAATGCTCGGAGCCCACACACCTTCCCCATGGCGCACCGCTTCATAACTATCGGGAAGACGGTCAATCGCATAGGCGATTACGGTCCAGTTCACCAAATCCTTCGAATGAAGAATGGGCAAGCCAGGGGAGCTGTTAAAGCTTGAAGCCGTCATATAGAAATCTTCCCCGACACGTACGACATCAGGATCCGAGTAATCGGCATAAAGGATGGGATTACGGAATTGACCATCTCCCAAATCAGCAAACCAGACTGGTTTCCGATGACGATCCGTAAATCGGATATGACGGCTGTTCCTTTGTGTCAGCACGTCACCTGATTTCGGTGTGATCTGAACGTCCTGAAACAAGATATCTTGCGCGTCGATACAAACGATACCTGTATTTGCCGCAATGGTTACTCGTTCAAAATGTAGATCATGGATCGGCATTTCCGGTAATCCGCGGATGAAGATCCCCTTGGACGAGCCCTCACTTACCGTATCTTTAATCGAGATATGACGGAAGCAAGGCGTTTCTTCTGTGACCTCGACCCTGTCCACCTCATCCTGCTTGATTTCATAATACATATCAAAAACAATCGCACTGTGAATGATATCCTTCATTTGAATATTTGCAATCTGGATATGTTCGACGATGCCGCCGCGACCTCTCGTGCTCTTGAAACGAAGTCCGTTGTCTGTGCCTATGAACGTACAATCTGAGACATTAACATGACGGATATCACCTGACATTTCACTCCCCACCGTAAATCCACCATGTCCGTGATACACGGTACAGTTTCGGATGGAGACATACTCCGTAGGCGCAGCCACCTCGCGTCCTTGTAAGTTTTTACCGGATTTCAGGCAAATCGCATCATCTCCTACATCAAACATACAATCATGAATGTTCGCGAATCGGCATGATTCAAGGTCCAGCCCGTCTCCATTGACGGAATACCATGGATTCCGCACCTTGACGTTGCGAATCGTCACATGCTCGCATAGACGTGGGTGCAAACACCAGCTGCCTGAATTTTGAAAAGTAGGTCCATCCAATAGGACCTCTGTGCAGGCCGTTAACCCTAGCAGGACAGGGCGCAAGTAAACCTTATAGGGCTCATACTGATCAATTTCGTAATTCCCTTCAGTCTGAAGCGCTTCCGTGTACTTTCTCCCGATCATCGCTTCTTCGGTTGGCCACCACGTGTCCTTGTCGTCGACTACACCGCCAGTTTGCACGATATCGTTCCATACCTGCTGGGTCATTTCATGCTTCCTAACTGGCCGCCACGCATCACCTGAACCGTCGAAAATGCCTGTCCCTGTAATCGCCACTTGCTGCAGCTGCTCCCCATACAGGGCCGGCATAGCCCGCACCGCTTTCAAGCCTTCGTAGTTACTCAGAATGAGGGGATACTCCTCCCATTTTCGGCTGAACGTAACTAGCGCCCCTTCATCCGTATGCAGCCGAACTCGGCTTTGCAGTTGAATGGGACCTGTTAACCAAATCCCGCGCGGGATGACAACTGTTCCTCCTCCCGATGCTGCACAAGCCTCAATCGCCTTGTTGATCGCTGCTGTGTTGGAGTGGACTCCATCCCCCACGGCTCCAAACGCAGTAATCACATAGTGTCTATTCGAAAATTCAGGTACTATCACGGATTGAACTTTCTCTTTCATGTTGTACGCTCTCCTTACCTAATATTGTTTATCTTATTATTAAGGAAAAGTGTCTGATCAGCTATGCACTCCAGACAACCAATTTGCCAAATGAACTTTAATCGCTTGCTGTATATGGGCTCCCGAGTTTCCAGTGCAGCGCAGATGTAGAAAGAAGTTGTTTCCTGCACATTGGTTATATGCTGCATATGGCGGTTTCGACATTATCCTGAAATAAAAAAAGACTCCCCTTCTCATAGTACTATCCCCTTTAACATCATCTGGACTCTCATAGCCCTTCCCCCTTGCTTCGCAAAATTTGAATCAATTGCTTTACAATGAGCGGAAGTGGTAGACCCAAACGTCCGTAATTTTCAGTGATAGATATCAACTCATTAGCCAAGTAAAAATAAATCGCCCCTGTCATCATCAGGTCAATGTCCATGAGGATATCCAGGCGATGCGCTAGCATAATGACAAGCAGCATCAGCCCTTTGCGCGCAAGTCTCCAAAAGCCAACTTGACTGATATGGCCCTTTTGCTCTTTCATTGAGACAGCAATACCTGTGATGTACTCGACTAGTATCACCATTAGGAAGAGGCCTGTAAGCTCGCACCACCCGCCGAAAGTGTACMTCCCAATGGCACGGAGTATGTCTGAAATCAGATCAAATGCGATTTGGTTCATATGTTGCTCCTTTCTTTTTGGTGTTTTGAAATTCAAAACATTTTTTTCCTTTTCAAAACAAATCTTCACTCCTTACGCCTCCGCCGGAACGGTTTCTTATACATCTGCTTAGCACCATCGCCTCCCTTGCTTGGCTACACAACGATCTTACCATGCCATAATCGGAGCGAATTGCCAAAAAATTGCCAATTCTGGTAGACCTTATTGCACCTTCACTTCCAGTCGCAACATGTACGCCAATTTTTCAATGGCTCTGGCCTTTATCCGATGATAGGTACGCTCGCTCAAATTAAGCTCATGAAACAGCAGAAAGTCAAACGTCTTGTCCTTTTTTAGATACCGCTCCCGAATAATTTCCTGCTCCTGCTCGTCCAGTCGAGAGATCGCTTGCTCAACTTCACCGCACTCACCTAGCAAGTTTTCCTCTGAACTCATAGGGTAGATAGCCCCCTGCTCCGCCACTTTGAACAACTCATTCCTGTTCGAAACAGCTCCATTTTCTCTCCGCAAGCAGCCCATTGCTCGATACATACGTACGGCTTCAAGTACACTTTCCACCCTTTTGCGTGTTGCTCGGCGATCCATCTGTTCTTTCTCTATATTCAAAATATGTTTTACCATCCCTCAATCATCTCCTAAAATTTGTTGTTTTGAAATTCTAAACACATCATACGTTGTCTTGTTTAAAATTTCAACACAAAAAGTTTTGATATTCAAAACTTTTTGGTGATCTCCCCTTGTTTTTTGCACCGCTCACCATTTACAATAGAACCAGGTGATCAAACGATGAAAGATATGGTGCAATTCGGCATCCGAATTCGAGATCTGCGGAAGATGAACAATTTTTCCCTAAGAGAACTTGGCGAACGGTCCGGTGTTAGTTATTCGTTCATTAACTCCATAGAAAATAACCGCTTCAATCCCTCGCGGGAAACGGTTATCTCCTTAGCTGATGCGCTTCGTATAGCTGAAAAGGACGAGCTGCTTCTGCTCGCAGGCTTTGCTCCGACGGAAGAAGAGTCACTCGACGGACTTTCTGCGGCTGCTCCTGATGAAGTCGATGACCCTGATGTCAGCTTATTTTTTAAAGACTTTAAAAACGCTCCCAAAGAGCGCCGCGATGAGATGCTCCGTTTCTGGAACTTCATCAAGGAGCAGCAGCAGAACCGAACACCTGACAGCCAGCAGTAATCTAGGTATTCTTCTAATAATGTAAAGCTAAGCCCTAACGGGCTTTTCTTTACCACAAATAACCGAACATACATTCTTAAAGCGAGGTGTTTTCACCTGTTCACTCATTACCAAACGACCTCCCTTGAACAGTGGGTAGAGGCTTTATATAGTCAACTTGGCATCGTATCACCAGCTCAGCTCAGCGTGACGAACTTGGCTGCTAAGCTGCATATTTGGGTTTACACGATGGATATGAACAGTATGGCCATCGAAAAAGATGGACTATTCAGCATCAATGTTGACCGCCGATTATCCGTCAAAGAACAATGGGAAGACTTCCTCCATGAGCTTTGTCATGTGCTTCGCCATTCCGGCAACCAGATGGTGATGCCTGATCGCTACGTCGATTGGCAAGAGCAGGATGCATCTGCGTTTCAGCTCTACGCGGCTATTCCTATGTCCATGCTGAAGAAACTATCGCTGCCTGAACAAAAGAATGAAATGGTCGCCTTTCTTTCTGATGAATTTCAGGTGACCTATCGACTTGCCAATGAACGGATTGAACAAATCCAGCGGCGCGTCCTGCAAGGGATATTGGATCATGAATATCAACAATTTACACAAAGTCAATTGAGCACATATAGCCCAGATAACTGGTCTGATGCAACCCGCGCGATCATGAACAAACTCGAACAGTTAAAGCGCAAAGGGGGAATGGCCGATCGTCAAACTAGCCGTCTTTTATGACTTTCATGAAGAGCGTATACAGCCATTCCTCATGGCGTTGCGTTTTCGTCCTAACGAACTTGATTTTAGTAAAACCACTCTTTATATTCCGATAAGCGCTCCATTTCAGCAGCTTCATTTCGAAGAAATCCTCGATTTAGAAGCCGGCATCACCGTGCTGCTTGAGGATCTCATCGTCAATCCTGCACGTCCTGCGTCGTTTGGGATTAGCCTCGCTCGAATAAAGCAACGACATACGCTCTTACTCGATGAGCACCCTTCAATCCAGCAATTATGGATTCGCATGACCGACATCGAAGAGGTGCTGCAGATGGAGATCCGCTCTTTGTATAGCTGGTCTTCCAAATGAAAAAAAACCATACATCCATTGAACTATATGTTCAATGGATGTATGGTTTTTGGCTTTACAAGCATTCGTCTCCCCGAGGTATTACTCAGCGATATACGAACAAATATAGTCGCTCACTGTTTTCACTTCGAGCTTGAATTTCGCGTTAGCTGGCACGGTGAACTCACCTTGACCACTGATTGTAATCCACTCTGTACTGCCTGGAAGCAATACGTTCAGCTCACCAGCTTGGATTTCCATGATTTCTTTCACATCTGTTCCGAATTCATATTCACCTGGAAGCAGGATGCCTAGTGTTTTCTTCGTGCCGTCTGCGAACTGCACAGTGCGGCTTGTTACTTTTCCATCGAAATAAACATTGGCTTTCGTAAGTACGGTTACATTTTCAAAGCTAGACATGGTTAATAGTTCCCCCTCTAAAATGGCTATGAATACGTACAAGCCGAGGCTCAGACGAGCTGAGCCCCTGCCATTATATTAACCTAACAATGCTTTCACGCGTGCTGCTACGTTCTCAGGCGAGAATCCGTATTCTCTAAGAACCGTATCCCCTGGCGCGGATGCTCCGAATGTGGAGATGCCAAGGATTGAACCCTCGTCGCCTGTATAACGCTCCCAGCCAAGTGGGTACGCCATCTCAACAGCAAGACGTTTCTTCACGCCTGGTAGAATAACGGAATCTTTGTATTCTTTGGATTGCTTCTCGAATAACTCCAAGCTCGGTAAGCTGACAACGCGAACGTTGATGCCTTCGGCTTGCAGCAATTTTTGAGCCGCGACAGCGAGTTGCACTTCGGAACCTGTTGCTAGGATTTGTGCATCTGGTTGACCGTTTGCAGCATCGGATACCACGTATCCGCCTTTGCTTAGGTTCGCTTTAGCGCCTTCAACCGTACCAGGAAGGATCGGTAAGTTTTGACGAGTCAAGACAAGCGCAACTGGACCTTTCGCTTCGGAAATCGCATAACGCCAAGCTTCGGATGTTTCGTTGCCATCAGCAGGACGAATTACGGTGATGCCTGGAATTACGCGAAGTGCCGGAAGTTGTTCAATCGGCTCATGCGTCGGTCCATCTTCACCAACAGCGATACTATCATGTGTTAGAACATAAATAACAGGAAGCTGCATAAGTGCTGCAAGACGGATGGAAGCACGCAAGTAGTCGGAGAATACGAAGAAAGTAGCTCCGTACACTTTTACCCCACCGTGAAGTGCCATACCGTTCATTGCTGTACCCATACCAAACTCACGAACACCGAACCAAACGTTGCGACCAGCATAGTTGCTAGCGCTGTAGTTGGATTCGCCTTTGATCATTGTATTGTTGGAGCTCGCTAGATCCGCGGAACCACCAATCAATTGCGGCAATTTGCCTGCAACAGCATTGATCGCATTACCGGAAGCAACACGTGTAGCCATTGGCTTGTCTTCTGTTGTGTAAGCAGGTAATTCAGCATCCCAGCCAACTGGCAATTCGCCATTCACAGCAGCGTTGAATTGATTACCAAGCTCTGGATAAGCTTTAACGTAATCGTTCAAGAGGTTTGTCCAAGCTTGCTCAGCAGCCGTACCTTCTTTTTGAATTTCTGCGTAGTGTGCGCGAACTTCGTCCGGAACATAGAAGTCCGGCTCTTCCGGCCAGCCATACGCTTGTTTCGTCAATTTCACTTCGTCGCCGCCAAGTGGTGAACCGTGAGGTCCAACGTGACCACCTTTACCACCTTTGTTCGGGGAACCGAAGCCGATTGTCGTTTTCACTTCAATCAACGTAGGACGAGTTGTATCAGCTTTCGCTTCAGCAATCGCCTTGGAGATCGCAGCAAGGTCATTCTGCTCTTCAACGCGAATAACTTGCCAGCCGTAAGCTTCGAAACGTGCTTGCACGTTCTCAGAGAATGCCATATTCAATTCGCCATCAAGCGAAATATCGTTGGAATCGTACATCATGATCAATTTGCCCAATTTCAAATGAGCTGCAAGGGAAACTGCTTCAGAGGACACACCCTCCATCATATCGCCATCGCCGCAAATTGCATACGTGTAGTGATCGATAACTGGGAAGTTCTCTTTGTTGTACGTTTCTCTCAAGTGAGCTTCAGCCATCGCCATACCGACAGCCATACCAACGCCTTGTCCAAGTGGACCCGTCGTTGCATCAACACCTGCTGTGTGACCGTACTCTGGGTGACCAGGGGTTTTGCTTCCCCATTGGCGGAAGTTCTTGATCTCTTCCATTGGCAGATCATAGCCACATAGGTGAAGCAAGCTGTATAGAAGCATGGATCCGTGTCCTGCAGATAGAACGAAACGGTCACGGTTTACCCATTTAGGATTCGAAGGATTGTGTTTCATATGCTGTTTCCACAGCACGTAAGCCATTGGCGCAGCTCCCATTACCATACCTGGGTGGCCTGATTTGGCTTTCTCAACCGCGTCGATACCAAGAGTACGGATCGTGTCGACGGCTAATTGTTCAATTGTTTTGTTTGATGCTGTCATTCGATATTTACCTCCATCATTTCTGTATTTTCATCAGCCAATTAACTTGTACATACAAGTGACTTTACTCGCTTGCATTATTGTACCATTTGCTTTAAGGCTTTGCCACAATAACCMGTTAAAACGTTATACTTCCCACCTATATATAAATAGGTTGTACCCATAACTGGGTACAACCTGCTTACACTAGTTAAAAACAACTGTTTTATTATTGTGAACGATAATCCGATCCTCCACATGCCACGCTACTGCGCGTGCAAGAACGATTCGTTCGATGTGACGACCAATTCTTTTCAAATCATCGACATTATCGCGGTGGCTCACACGCTGAACGTCCTGCTCAATAATGGGTCCGGCGTCTAGCTCGTCCGTCACATAATGCGCTGTCGCACCAATAATCTTGACTCCGCGGTTATGCGCTTGCGCGTAAGGCTTACCGCCTACAAAAGCAGGTAAGAAGGAGTGGTGAATATTGATGATGCGATTTGCGTAATTTTGGATAAACGATGGTGAAACGATCTGCATGTAGCGTGCAAGCACAATTGCATCCACGCTATCGCCAATAACCTCAAGCTGGCGCTGTTCCGCCTCTGCTTTGGTTGCCGCGGTAACGGGAATGTGATGAAATGGAATCCCGAAAGGCTCAACCAGAGAACGCATATCATTGTGGTTAGAGATTACCATCGCAATATCTGCTTTGAGATCTCCCGCACGCCAATGCCATAATAGTTCGAGCAAGGCATGGTCTTCCTTCGAAACGAAGATCGCAATCCGCTTCTTCTGACTTGCTAGGGAAAGGCTCCAGTCCATCGAGAACTTCTCAGCAAGCGTGGAGAAATCCGCTCTTAATGTCTCTACGCGACTTGCCAATTCCATTAAATCGAATTCAATTCGGATGAAAAACATGCCGCCCTCTGGATCCATCGTGTACTGATCCGATTGCACAATATTCGCACCATATTCAAAGAGAAATTGCGATACGGCTGCTACAATACCCGGCTGATCCGGGCAAGAAATTAGCATTCTTGCTCTATTCATCAATTCGCTCTCCCGGCGAATTGAGCTGTTCGTGGTTCCCGCTTCCATCTGTATCCCCCTAGCAATTTCTGTCTATGTGAAACTTAAGCCTTCTTCAAGATGCTATTTCCAGCAAGCCAGACAATCAATCGTTGATTGATTTGTTCTTCGCTTAGATCAGCGAAAAGGCGTTCCTCATGAAGCATATCATATAAACGTTCCAGCGGCTCGCGTCCATCCGCTTTCTTCGCTTTCGCATCATTTTTGAGCAATTCCCATGTTTTAAGAACGAAGTCGCGGTAGTGAATATCTTTTTTGTTCATCAAAAAGTCAATTCGCTCCACTTGGTCCAGGAACTCGCCGCCAAAACGACTGCTTAAGTTGCCGGAAAGCAAGGCAATTTCCGCTTCATACATCGGACGCTGTGTTTTGTCTTCTTTTCCAATCCAAGGCGTCTCAAGAATCATCGGCAAATGCTGCAACTTCTCATGGTTAGCAATATTATTCATCGCTTCAAAGCCAATCCAGCCTGAACCAAGTGGTGCGTGGCGATCCTTGCTCGCTCCGCGCGGATTCTTACTGTCATTCAAATGTATGACACCGAGCTTCTCAAGACCGATCGTACGATCAAAATGATGCAGCACGCCGTCCAAATCATTCACAATATCATACCCAGCATCGTGAATATGGCACGTATCCATACAGACAGTCAACTTATTGTTGAACTCTACGCGCTCCATGATTTCTGCGATTTCTTCAAAGCTGCGGCCGATTTCGGTCCCTTTGCCAGCCATCGTTTCCAGCGCAATGTTAACGTTCGTATCTTTGACCCCAGCGAGCACTTCATTCAAGCCATCAGCAATTCTGGCAATCCCATAGTCGGCATCCTTGTCCGTATAAGCACCTGGATGAAGCACGATATTGCGAACGCCGATGTAATCGGTCCGACGGATTTCTTCTTGGAGGAAACGCACGGCAAGTTCAAAGGTATCATCTTTATAGGATCCTAAGTTGATAATGTATGGCGCATGAACAACGATTTCATTCATCGCATGCTTGTCCATCACGGCTTTGCCTTCTTCAATATACTGCTCTTCGATCGGTTTACGGCGCGTATTTTGCGGTGCGCCTGTGTATATCATAAAGGTGGATGATCCGTAGGAAACGGCTTCTTCTGCTGCATTTAACAAGCCTTTATCTGAGAACGAAACGTGTGATCCAATTTTTGGCATGATTCATAACTCCTTTATTAGTAGCTGCTACCCTCCTATTTTACTCGTATTGTCGCAAGAAATCTAGAAATAAGGTATAATTCTTACTATCTTTATTGAAGACAATTAGTGAGGTGACAAATAAATGGCGAATGATTTCTTTATGTATTTCATCATTTTCTGGGTATGCGTGTTGCTTGCCTTCATGTCTATCGGCGGGTTCTTCATGTTCCGCAAGTTTATTAAGGTCCTTCCCAAAGAGGACGGCAAGTCCAAACTCGATTGGCAAAATCATTATGTGGACACTTCTCGACACCTATGGACAGCAGATTCCAAAGCATTTCTCGACCAGTTAGTATCCCCTGTCCCGACAGCGTTCCGTGATATTGCCAAGCATTCCATCGCCGCGCGTATCGGACAAGTAGCCCTAGAGGCCAATGCAAATGAGGTCACAAGAGAACACTGTATCGAAGGTTACATACTTGCAACGCCGAAACGAGACTATCGGAGCTTGACGAGCTTTCTCGAAAAGCAAAAGATTGATTACAGCGCGTTCAAGCACTTATTGAATTAGAAAATGAAGAAAACACGCCTTCTCTCATCAAGAGGGCGTGTTTTTTCGAGTCTATTCCCATCCTTTGAAACTAATAATCTTGGCTGGAACACCTGCAACAACGGCGTTATCTGGTACATCTTTCGTTACGACCGAATTAGCACCAATCATCACATTATTACCAATCACGATTTTCCCAATAATTTTGGCTCCAGGTGCGATATAGACCTTATTTCCTATTTGTGGCACTCCCTTCCTTTCCCCCCTGCCGGCTATCCCGATCGTAACGCCTTGTCCAATGTTGCAATTCTCACTGATTATGGCATCTTGATGAACCACGATCGTACCATAATGAGGTAAATAGACCCCTTTCCCAATTTTGGTTCCGAGCGGAATTTGAATGCCCATCAGTACTGAAAAGAATTTATGAAGGATATATAAGATGATATATAATAATTGTTTAATAACAGGAATCTTAACATGATCTTTCACATAACTCCCTGCTCGATAGATGATGAGATACCACATGGGCTCATGAAGAATTAGCATTTTCATTTTCGATAATAAACTAACGTGGTTACCTACTTTTACATAACGATGAATGTCAGCTCTGAGATAAGTAATCAAGGCATCTCACCCCTTTAACTATCCATTTGGTTAAGCTCATTTATAGCACTTTAAGAATTTGGGCTGGCAACTCGGCTTCTTCCACAACAAGAGGAATTTCTTTCGCAAGTTTAGCCCTTAATTCCTGCCTATTCAGCCAACAATGATGGATCATCTGTATGAAGGACTCGGGTTCAATATCCGAGATATCTACCACATAGTCGTGTAAACCAAGCATTTCCATAATGCCTCTCGTTTTATGTTCATAATTGATGGCGACAGTAGGAATATGATTGGAGAGAGCAAAAATATTGGAGTGCATCCTAGTCCCAACAAACATATCCATTTTAGAATATAAATACTTTAATTCCCGGGGGTGGAAATCAAACGCCAATAACTCCGCATGTCTGGCATCTATTCCTTCAAGCACTTCTCTGCTGATGATTCTATCCCGAGCCCTATAATCCCCATCGTTTTCACTAAAATGAAACTGAGAACAATGTTGACCAATGTGCCAGAAATCATAATATAGGTTGGTGTTTTCGTATCTCCGTAACTATAGAAAGCTCTCAATGTGACCTCTCTAAACCCAATAGCAATGATCCCTATGGAATAGGCCCAAAAAATAGCTGAGGTCATTGCCGTGGCTTGCGCATCGAAGCTTCCTCTTTCTAAAAGGGTTTGAACGATGACATGACTAAAGGACATGAATATGACGGTTAGAGGCATTAAGAGAATGAACAATGAAAACAAACTATTGTGCGTTAGTGTACTAACTTTCTCGTAATCTTGGTTATGCGAAAGCCGCGATAGTTCAGGGAATGTAAGTGTAATTACGGGGGTAATACAGATACCGGTCGCTATTCCCCGTAAATTAAAGGCATAGGACAGTGCAGCAATGGCCCCCTCTGAAATGCCTGAAGCTAATACATACAGCGGAGCAATCAAATAGTAGTCACAAGCCCAGTAACTATACTTGACAGGAGCACAATGCTTGCAATCAACCCTATCTTTTTTTGAACAATGGTCAAATATTGTCTGAGTTCAATTTCCATTGTGACCTCCAATAGTTAATGTAATGGTAGAGACCACAATCTCCGTTTATACAGAGAGGTCTCTGTTATGATCGTTTCATTTCGTCTGCTAAACGACTCCTCCTACTGGCCAAATTATGCGCATCTGAGGCGATCAAATGAGCTAATTGCGATCGATTTGCAAACATACATCCAAGTCAAGAAGGAGTCCCTTAGAGACTCTAACTTCTTGGCCTGTATCAATCAGCATGAAACATCCATTGTTGTCTTATTGGCTATCTCCATGGCATTGACATAGCCACGAACAGCCTTCTCAAATTCATTCTTAAATTGATGCTCCCAGTAACGGAGAGTCTGCAGCACGATGGCGCCTGTCAAGGTTTCTTCCTCCAACCACTCCACGGCATAGACATAGCCATTCTCAAACTGGCTTCTTTCACGAAGCACGCCGCATATCGATATGTCTTCGTTATGCAACTTAAATTGGAAACACCAAATCACATTTTCATTGATGGGTAGACTTAAATAAGAAGTAAAGCCCATTTGCGAAGGACTAATGTCGATCACTTTGAACGGCGTGTACTTGGAATCCAGCATTCGCCCGTCAATCTGTTTAATATTCATCAAACCATAACAAGGATATTTCAAAACCATTTCTGATCCTTCAGCAAAAGATGTAGTCATCTATTCCCCTCCTTAATGTTACGATATGTATCATCTCGAGCCTGACTACAACAGGTGCTGACTTCCATGTGCGATTAGTGTGGCGTACGTTAATGAGTATATAGGGGATTGTTTGGACGCGATGCGATGTGTCTTATCGCTCGGGAGTTAGGGGAGCATTGTTTGGATGAACTTGGAGGGTTTTCTTCGACTGGTCTTCTTTCCACAACAGAAACTGCTGCAAATCCAGTCCTAAATGTCTTAAAACATCTTTAATCTCAAGTGTAACTGGCTTATCTTTTTCCATAAAAGAGCACCACTCCTGATCATGTTATGTTTTATGACATTTCGCTTTAATTCTGCTTTCAATTTATGATACATCTCGTATCTTGTCAAGAGAATTTCACAAAATAAGAAAGTTCAATAGATCCTCAAAGACTTGTATAGCACGTGTGAAAATTACATCATCTGTTTTCAAAGTTATGCCCGTAAAACCTCGGATATGATTAGAATCCTGTATTGATTTGGGCAAGAAATCTTGTAAGCGCACCCAAGTCTGATAGAATCAGCGGCTCTCGTACGATGTCATTTTGAAAAAAAATAATTCCAATTATTCAGATACGAAACGTATCTAAAGTGCGAAAGTTAGTTCTTTTTTGACTGCAAAGCTTAATCTTTAAATAACGTAGCGCTGATTTCCTTCACTTTCACCATATCCGGAATCCAATAATATAGCCGTGATTGTACTAACGGATCCATCTCATAGCCACTTTGGCCAGGTACTTGCTTGGTTGTAAAATCGTCCGCAGTCATTCCTTTGAATAGCCAGGCTAAGCTAATGATATCGCTATCTTGGAAATTCGTATCCACGATATCTTTCTTGACCTTTGTTAGCAAACCTGCGATTTCACCAATATGCTCTGGTCTCAGAATTTCTGTAGCAATCGTTTTTAGTAGCTGTGTTTGCTCGCTCTGCCTGTCGAAATCTCCATTCGCAAAGGCGTATCGTTCTCTTGCCAGACTCAGCGCCAATTTGCCATCAATATGCTGCTTGCCTTGAGGTAGTGTCACCCCAGAATGAAGTAAATAAATATCGTTTTTAACCTCTACATTCACGCCGCCAATGGTATCGATGAAATCTTCAAACCCTTTAAAATTAGTCTTCATGTAATAATTGATCGGTACATCTAAAAAATTGGATACGGTTTGAAGAGCTTCTTTCGTCCCCTCCTCGTTACCTCCCCGCATCTCACCAAGGATATGAGCATGGTTTATTTTGGTGTATCCCACACTTCTATGTAGACGCGACTGTCTCTGGGGATGGAGATCATATTGATTTTACACGTGCTGGGAATAATGTGCATAACGATAACAACATCCGATCTAGAATTCTCATCACTTCTTGCGTCTGTCCCAAGAAGAAGCACATTGAATGATTTTATCGGTAGCATCTACTTGCTCAAAGTGATGAACGGGCTCATATTTCCTATAAACACCTAATCCCCCCCGATGATTCCAACAAAAAGACAGCCTGCAGTGTACACTACCCAACGACGCATGTAGTCACTCCTTTAACTTATCTATTTATCAGATACGTATTGTATCATCGAGATTATAGAATTACAAGAAAGAAAACAAATAATAAGCCACGTCTCTTATGCAACTAAGAGAATGTGGCTTATTGGTGATCACAAGTCCATTTCATGTCTCTCATGTTGCTCCCGCCTTATCCGATCAAATCCAACTCGCAACAGCCATTCCTTCTACATAGCTCGGAAAGTAAATAGGTTGCATAGTCTCGCACTTCATACAATGGGCCAATGGAATTGTGGTATGGTAGTAGCCCGTCTTAAAAATCTTTTTGGCATAGCACTTGTCCATCATGGCATTACATTCGACACAAAATACTTTTTCATAATTAATCATCTTTTCCCACCCCTTAATGTATGACTAAATGTCGTAACCTGTTACAATATGTATATAATATTCATTATATGATACATTTCGTAACTTATCAAGAGGTTATTAATTATTTCAAATACATTTTGTATCTAGTCAAATGAATCTCTGCTTTGTTATAATTATCTTCTGGTATATTTCGTTAATGATAGTGGATATAATAAGTGAATGATTATGAACAGTGAGGACTGATCAAGCTGAAATACGGAGATCGAATTGCACTTTTACGTGAAAAAAGAGGACTAACCCAAGAGGATTTATCCGTCAAAATAGGTATTTCCCGAGCATCCCTGTCTCACTATGAGACCAATCGCCGGGAACCTGATTATGAAACTATTAATAAGATTGCAAATTTTTTCAATGTTTCTATTGATTATTTGCTAGGCCGCACGAACCATCAACAAACGGTCTTGGACGAAGAAGTGCGAGACTTTGTCGAAAATCTCGATTTAACAGACGAGGGTATACTACAGAAGTTTTCATTAACAGTGGATGGAAAACGATTATCTGCCGAGGAAGCAAGAAGATTTATTGCTTTTGTTAGGGCTGAGCGTTCATTAGAGTAATTAGTAGCTGCTCTCAACGCTCAGCCTTCCATTAGTTATTGACACCAATATACTTTAAAGTCACGGATGGTGCTGACTGATTAAACAAATCTCTAAGTACAGAGACATTTCTCGTTTTGAGGTAGTAATGATAGCCATAGGTCTTACGAAGGGTATGCGTACCTATATCTGTTAAGCCTACCTGCTTTGCAGCCTGATTAAGAATCCGATAAACACGAATTCGCTTAATAGGGTGACCCGTACGCTGAGAAGGAAATAAGTAATTGTCTTCATCCATATATTGGACATATTCCTTAATATAAGCCTTCAGCTGCGAAGAAAGCTGGAATGTCTTTACTTTCCCCGTTTTCTCCTCTCTTACACTCACAATATTGCGATCGGTTACATCTTTTACTTTTAAATAGAGAATATCACTAAGATGGAGCCCTGAATTAATTCCAATTGTGAAAAGCAGCCAGTCACGAACCGATTGTTCTTTCAACACTTCCTGGATTTGCTCAATCTTCTCTTGTTCTCTAATTGGTTGAACAACTTGCATGAGTAGCACCTCACATGACCTTAATTAGTTTCATAGGATATGTTACGATATGTATCTATTTATATGTGAAGCTATCATTTTATTGGCATACCACTCCCTTTCCATCTATTATGTTACATATTGTATCATAAATTTAAGAAATGATCTATGCCTTTCGCTGTTCTCAAACCCGAAAATTTAATGTATAATTCTTAATAAAGAACAATACTATATTACTACACTACTATACTATTAAGAAAGGAGGTCGCGCCATCTATGTTCAAAAAAATGCTAAGAATACCTCTTATTGTCATAATCTTGACTACCATTCTATTTCCTGCATCAGCCTTTGCTTCAGGCTATGATAACGGAAATTCACAGAAGAATACGCTACTATCTCAATTCATGAATAATTTAAGTAAAATATTCAATTCAAATACATATGGCAACACGAACAGCAATAACAACAGCAACAGCAACAGCAATAGCAACAATAACAACAATCAAAACAAGAACGACAAAGACAAGAATAACGATAAAGATAAAGATAAGGATAAAGATAAGGATAAAGATAAGGATAAAGATAAGGGCAACAACAACAATCACAACAATAACGACTGGGACGATTATAATTGGGATGATTGTTGGGATGATTTCGATTTCGAAGATATTGAATGCGAAGACTCCTATAATATCTGGAAAAAGTGGTTCTGCTATTGATAGAAAACTCCGCTGCATCCATTGTGCCGCGGAGTTTTTGCGTTTATATGGAATTCGTCTCGAGGACGAATACAGTGATCTCAGGTCGGCAATTAAATCGAATCGGTAATAAAGTCGTACCAATACCGCGGTTGGTGTACACATGGAATTCCGTTCCGTCGAAGTTATACAAACCTATCGAGTACTTCTGGCCCAGGTCTGGTGTGAATACACTTCCATAGAAAGGAATACGAATCTGCCCACCGTGACTGTGGCCGGAAAGTTGTAAATCGACAGGATACTTCGAAGCCAAGTCGGCAAAATCGGGCTCATGTGCGAGCAAGAGGACGAATTCATCTTGGTCTATTCCTTTTAAGGCGAGTGGTAGATTAGGTTTACCATGGAATATCTCATCCACACCGACAATATGAATACTGTCATCTCCTCGGCTGATTCTTTGGCTTTCATTGACGAGTACTTTAAAACCAGATTGCTCCAATACCTCCGTTATTCGTGCCGCATCCATACGCAGATCATGATTGCCTAGTACCGCAAATTTCCCATACGCTGCTTGAAGTTGAGATAGAATTGGAATCACGTCATCCGATATTTCGCCATCTCTGGAATCGAATAAATCACCAGTAAAAACAAGGATATCAGGCTCTTGTCGCTGCAGCAGCTGAGTCAATCTAGTTAAATGAGATAAGCCATAATACTTGCTAATATGTGTATCGCTGAATTGTACGATTCGCATACCCGCGAACGAAGCTGGATAATGCTTGTATGATAGTTTAACCGTCGTTGTCTGGATCCAATTCGGCTCACCGAAAATACCATAAGCACCGCTCATTCCCGCTAATATCCCTAGAGAACCAACCGCCAATAGACTATGCTTGAGGAATGACCTGCGACTTAAGGGAGTATCATCCATGCTGCGTCCGCCTCCTAACTAGGTCTAAAGACTTGTATCGCATACAAAATAATACATAATCCTCTTCTCAATTAATGATACAGTTTGTATAATTTTAATGTTAACGGGATTGATTTCGGAGAAAAAACATGCGATAATACATATAACGATACAAAGCGTATCTTACACAGAAAGTTTTGGAGGGGTCGGTTGTGAATATGCTAAAGCAAATGGATATAGAAGAGTATGATGCAGAGTGGATCAATCTTATTATGAGCGCTCGTAAGATGGGACTTACTATGGAAGATATCCGCGCATTCTTAAGAAACCCCTTCCAACCCAAGAAACTAACACAAAACACAAATGAAAATGATCCTTGTATGTCCCCATAAGTTTACATAGCAAAGCTAGCTATTCATCGTTAGGCCGTTTCATTCTCCATTTATTGAAATCCAAAAATTCCCGAAATTGTTGCTTATCTACACCAGAGGTCATTGCTTCTTTAATGATTTCATACCATTCCTCATCTAACTCTCGCTCACCTGCAACTGTCTCTTCTTGATCATCAATAAGCCGATCGACAGGCACCTTTAATACAGCTGCAATCTTCTCTAGAAACTGGATAGAAGGATTCTTTTGGATGTCACGCTCCAGGCTGCTAATATACGATTTGGCCACACCTGCCCGCTCAGCTAATTCTGTGAGGGACAGGCCCTTTTCTTTCCTTAATTGTTGTACGCGTTTACCAATCATATTAGATCTTCCCTTTAAAATGGAATAGTTGCTCTTATTAGTATAACAGAATTCCTATTAAAGAACAAATATTGTTCCCAATAAAGAACAACACTAGCCCCCTTAGGGGCTAGTGTTGGCTTATCTATCATGAATAAGTTCATAAGATCTCATCACACACTCGTTATTTTGTCATTATGCCATTTCATAAACTCGATCAAGATTTTCAGCTCATGGATCCGTTCCTTTTTAATTCCTGACTTTTTTAAGTCCGCAATAAAATCCATCCATTCCTGATCAAGTTGCTGATTGGTTTCCACCTCTACAGCAATTTTCAAAAGTATTTTCAGATCAACCTTAAGAACCAAAGCAATTTTCTCGATGACATGAATGGAAGGATTCTGTTTCAAATTTCTCTCAATATTGCTTAAATACGACTTGGAAATACCTGTCCGTTCCGAGAGCTCGGACAATGTATACCCCCTTTGCTTACGAATGCTCGATATATTGTGACCAATCATCGTTATCATCACTCCACAGTGACACTTTTGGCAAGATTTCTGGGCTTATCAATATCACAGCCCCGATATTTAGCTGCATAATAAGAAATTAATTGTAATGGAATCACCGACACCAAAGGAGTTAGCAACTCATGTACCGCAGGCAGCACAATTTGATCGCCGCTCTCCTCTGATCCTTCCATAGTAATCATACACACATTGGCACCTCGTGCCATGATTTCTTGCACATTGCTCCGAACATTCGCACGAATATGTGACTGTGTAATGAGAGCAATGGCAGGTGTCCCCTCCTCAACTAGGGCAATTGTGCCATGTTTGAGTTCCCCGCCTGCGAACCCTTCAGCTTGGATGTAGGAAATCTCCTTCAGCTTTAACGCGCCTTCTAATGCAACGTAATAATCTACCCCTCGGCCGATAAAAAAGCAATTTCGTGAGGAAGTGAGATATTGCCAAACGACCTCTTCCATCATCTCCTTCTTATTAATCAGAATTTCCATCGCGTTCGCAGCGATACTCAGCTCATGAAAAGGATTCATACCATGCAACTGCTCCATGCTTTTCTCTCTTACACTATCGAAGGCTAGCAACGCTAATACAGCAATTTGTGCCGTGTAGGCTTTCGTTGAAGCTACAGCGATCTCTGGTCCTGCATGCGTCAGTAACGTATAATCGGCTTCTCGAGATAACGTCGAGCCAGGTACGTTCGTTATCGTGACGGTAGGATAACCCATCTGTTTAATCGCAACCAATACGCCTCGGCTATCTGCCGTCTCACCGCTCTGCGAAATAAAGATAAACAGCGGATTCGCGGACAATATAGGCCTGTTATACAGGAACTCGCTGGCGATATGTGCTTCAACTGGGATGTTCGCGATTTTCTCGATCAGTTGCTTACCAACTAATCCAGCGTGATAACTGGTTCCACATGCAATGATATAGATGCGATCCGCCATAGTCATACGTTCGCGCAACTGCGAGTCAATTAAGATTCCCCCTTGGCCATCCTGATATTTGGATATTACCTTGCGAATAACCACTGGCTGTTCGTCAATCTCCTTGAGCATATAGTGCGGGTATAACCCTTTCTCTATATCGCTGGCATCCAGTTTTACTTGAAAAGGTCTTCTTTGAATCGTTTCACCATCTAAGTTTTTAATTATTTTGGTATGCTGGCGAAGAATCACCATCTCTTCATCCATCAATTCGACGAATTGATTCGTAAGCTGCAGCATCGCCATCGCATCGCTCGTAATAACATGGAAATCGGCTCCAAGCCCGATGAGTAAAGGACTTTTATTTTTGCCAACATAAATGGTTTCCGTATCCTGACTATCTAATACTGCAACAGCGTATGAACCTTTAATGGCTAGTAGTAACTGCCGAAAAGCCTCCTCGACAGATAATCCGCTGTCCACGAGTTGCTCCATCTTTTGTACAATGACCTCTGTGTCCGTATCACTGGAGAATGGAATATGAGCAAGGCACTTCTCCTTCAGCTCTTGATAATTCTCAATCACACCATTATGTACGACCGTGAATCTACCATTGTGACTTTGATGAGGATGTGCATTGCGCTTACTTGGTTTGCCATGCGTCGCCCACCTCGTGTGACCGATTCCTACCAACGCCTCTTGCTCAGGATCGATCACTTCCCGAAGTGCTGCAATCCTGCCTTTCTCTTTATACAGATGTAAACCACTGTCGTTTAAAATCGCAATACCCGAAGAATCATACCCTCGATATTCTAGCTTTTCTAATCCTTTTACCAAAATCTCCTTCGCATCCTGACTCCCGATATATCCCACAATTCCGCACATTATTATAGCCTCCTCATCTATGATTCTTAATAAAGAACAGCAAGTCAGTATTTAGTAATACTTGAATAGATTTATCTATTTACTCATACGATTGTACTGAAGGGGGGAATCATGCAATGACCTCATTTAGGATCAAAGGATGGAAAAGTGTGATACATGCGTACCATAAATTCATGCATGACTACAATTATATCCTCTATCGAGACTGTCTTGACATACAAATGAAAATAACCTTATTCCAGAAAATGATTCATCATCGCGCCAAAATGGACAAAAATAAGTAAGCAAACCTTACTTAAGCACTGATACTCTTGGCTTTTTGTATAGATTTCTGAATACAAGCAATGACGCGATCTTGCTCTTCTTCAGTCATACTTGAACCCGATGGCAGGCATAAGCCTGATTGGAATAATCGCTCCGACACATTGTCATTCTCACTATGCGGGTAATAGGCGACACCCTCAAATAGAGGCTGCATATGCAGCGGCTTCCAAACGGGACGAGCCTCAATATTCTCTTCCGCCAGGAGATTGATTAATGACTCAACCGTCACCCCAGCCTCCTTCGCATCGATTGTCAATGCTGTCAGCCACCTATTAGATCGTGTATCAGCCAACTCCGGCATAAATTGAATACCTGGCAAATGAGCTAATTCGTGATAATAGCGTGCAAATACAACACGTCTAGCAGCAACTCTCTCTTCCAAAACCGCGAGCTGCGCCCTGCCAATCCCTGCCAAAACGTTACTCATACGATAATTGTAGCCGATCTGGCTATGCTGATAATGTGGAGCGTAATCTCGTGCTTGTGTCGCTAGAAAACGTGCCTTGTTCAGCCCCTCAGTATCATTAGATACCAGCATACCTCCGCCTGATGTGGAAATAATCTTATTGCCATTGAAGGAATAGATGCCAAACTTTCCAAACGATCCGCTTGCTCTTCCTTTATAGGTCGAGCCTAAGGATTCCGCCGCGTCTTCAACGATTGGCACTTGAAACGATTTGCACAAGGCTGAGATTTCGTCCATTTTGGCACTTTGACCATATAAATTAACGACAATGACAGCTTTAGGCAATTTCCCATTACGAGCCGCCTCATTCAAAGCACGTTCCAAAGCCTGCGGAGACATATTCCACGTATCTGGTTCTGAATCGATAAAAATAGGCGTAGCTCCTAAATAGACAATTGGATTGGCACTAGCCACAAAAGTTAAACTTGAACAAAAAACAGTGTCCCCTTCTGTAACATCCAATAGTCGCAAGGCAAGATGAATGGCCGCTGTGCCCGAACTAACTGCTGCCGCATCAACAAGACCCGCATAGGTTGCTAGCTCTTTTTCGAAGGAATCGACATGCGGTCCTAGCGGAGCGATCCAATTTGTATCGAAGGCGTCATGGATATACGCTATTTCGTTACCGCTCATATGCGGGGGGGACAGATAGATTCTTTTTTTGTTGGTAAACATGAGATGAACCACACCTTTCATTCAATTCTTTTGGTTAATTAGTATCGCTGGGGTTCCTACGGCTGTCCGGTACGAGGGAATATCATGGATAACCGTTGCTCCCGCTCCTACCATGGCCCATTCGCCAACCTGTTTGCCAGGGATGACTGTCGCTCCTGCTCCTAACATGCTTCCTTCCTTGATAACAACAGCGCCAGTCAACGTTGCCCTAGGTGCGATGTGAACATAATCCTCAATCCGACAATCATGCTCAACGATTGCCCCTGTATTAATAATGGCATGGTGACCAATATGGGCGTCTGCATTAATAACCGTGTTAGCCATGATGACTGTACCATGACCTAGGGACGCACTTGAGCTAATGACTGCTGTCTCATGGATAAGGGTTGCAAAGTGCTCATGGGGTATGCCTAGTTTCGCAATGATTGACTTTCTTCGTTCGTTATTGCCAATGGCAACAACCCATTTCAACTCATTTCCGAGACCAAATATTTGATGTGCTGAGGAAATTGGTCCCTGATACAAACCATTTTTCAAAATGAGGGCATCATACTTATCATCTAAAATAGCGACGATTTCATTGGCTTTGTTTGCTCGAATTATTTCTCTAATTACCTTGCTGTGACCACCTTCACCAATCACGACAAACTGCACAACCGATCACTTCTTTTCACGAAAGATTAGATCCAGAGAATTTCTCCATCGTCACATGATTCCCATGACTGACACCTTCGGACTTCAGCACTTTGCCGACCGTTAATACTAGTATTTTGAGATCCAACATAAAGCTTCTATTCTCTACATACCAAATGTCGAGCTTGAATTTTTCTTCCCATGAAATCGCATTTCTGCCATGCACTTGCGCCCATCCCGTAATACCGGGTCGGACTAAATGACGTTTTGCCTGTTMTTCTGAATAGAGGGATAAATAATCCATCAGTAACGGCCTAGGCCCAACTAGACTTAAATCCCCTTTGATCACATTGATCAATTGTAATAATTCATCCAGACTGAATTTCCTAAGAAAACGACCAAAGGGAGTCAATCTCATTGCATCAGGCAATAAGTTTCCTTCGTTATCTCTGGCATCCGTCATGGAGCGCAGCTTTAGTAGATTAATCGGCTTTTCATGTAAGCCTGGCCTTTGCTGTTTAAAAATGACTGGCGATCCTAGTTTCAGTCTAATCAGAAGGGCAACGATACCAATAATCGGTAGAAATACTAGTAGTAACGAGATAGCGACAATCACATCAAACAATCTTTTCATAAATGATCTACTCCTAACTCCTACATCACAATAAGTCGTGGATTGTGAACCCCGTCAAAGGTGTCCTCTTCTTCCAGATAACCATTGGGGTTATTGGACTGCCAACGCCAAGCATCTAGACACATCTCATCAATACCTTTATCAGYAACCCATCCCAATTCTCTTGCTGCCTTGGTTGGATCTGAGTAGCATATACCGATATCTCCCGGCCTTCGAGTTGCTATTTTATAAGGGATACGCATGCCAGTTACACGCTCGAAAGTAGTAACCATCTCGAGGACACTGAATCCGTGACCCGTTCCCAGATTGTAAGCCTCTACCCCTGCGTTTGTCATAACCTTCTCAAGTGCCTTCAAGTGTCCACGTGCTAGATCCACTACATGGATATAATCTCTTACACCTGTACCATCTACGGTTTCATAATCATGGCCATAAATTTGCAACTCGTTTAATTCACCTATCGCTACTTTCGTGATATAAGGCATCAGATTGTTAGGGATCCCCTTCGGATCCTCTCCTAATCGACCACTTTCATGAGCGCCTATTGGGTTAAAATAACGCAGTAGCGCAATACTCCATGTTGGATCAGATACGTACAGATCTCTCAATATTTCTTCKATCATGAGTTTCGTACGTCCGTAGGCATTGGTTGCTCCAAGCGGCGCATTCTCAGCGATCGGTACACGTTCCGACGCTCCGTAAACCGTAGCGGATGAACTAAACACAATCTTATTCACTGCAAATTCTTGCATAATTTCGCATAAGACAATTGAACCCGAGATATTATTATGATAATAACGTAGAGGTACAGAAACGGATTCGCCAACGGCTTTAAGCCCAGCAAGATGAATCACGGCTTCAATATTGTGGTCCCTAAAGATGCTCTCCATATCCGGTCGATTGTTCAAACTGATGGGATAGAACTCGAATTCTTTGCCTGTAAGCTCCGTTACTCGCAGCAAAGATTCAGCACTGCTATTACTTAGATTATCAACGACGACGATGTCATACCCCGCATTCAATAACTCCACACATGTGTGACTTCCAATGTAGCCTGCTCCACCTGTTACGAGAATTGCCATGATTTTTCGTCCTCCAAATAATTATTAGATTACACATCTATCAGAGCATACAACTTCTCAATTTCACTACCGTTACTATAATCGTTAAGTAATGTATTCTTTATCAATCTTCTTCTTAACTCATTGTCTGAAATAAGTTTGCTGACTCCATTAACTACACCATCAATGCCCATTGGGGTGATTAGTCCGTCAACTCCATCGTAAACTTGACTATTTGCAGTTGGAAAATTAGTAATAAGTACAGGCTTTCCAAGTATTTGAGCCTCACGAACGGTTACAGCTTTCCCCTCGTATCTCGAGGGCTGCACATAGATATCGCACGCTTTAATATAGGGATAAGGATTAGTCCTTTTCCCCAGAATCTTAAATCGATCCTGAAGACTTAATTTGTTGATTAATTCACGAAGTTCGCCTTCTTKGGATCCATAACCTACCACATACCATTCAATATCAAACCCCTTATCCAAGAGATTTCGACAAGCATATACAGCATCATCAATGCCTTTTGCGTAAGAAAATCTGCCAACCGTAAGGAGCTTAGTTCGTCCCGGAATAATCGGCATTTCATAAGTAACGTCGTCTTTGGCTTGTTCTCGAATAAAAGATGGTGAAATGATATTCTCCATTACTGCTACCTTACTCAAGAGGGAAGGAAACACGTTTAGAAAGGAATCTTTACAACCTTCTGAAACAGCAACTATGTTATCCATGGCGTTCCACATTTGATCGTCTAGTGCTTTATTAATGGAAATATTCGAATAATCGGTATGTATCCATCCAATTTTCCTTTTAGCCCGCACCTTATTTCCAACGAAATAATGAGGCCATAAAAAACTAATAGCCGCATCATATTCATCTTTTAATGAAGGAAGAAAGGGAAGAGACATTTTCCACCCGTACTGAATCACCAGATATCCCGGTTCTTCACTTTTAATACGCTTGCCATGCAATGTCCCTATGTATTTTGCTAGAAGTCTTGTAATTCCAATGGAGACATTACCCTCTTTTAAAATTTCTTTCGTTGATTTTCTAAACGTTGAGTATTCTCGAATCTCCTGTAATAAATTCGGTTCAATGGGTATCAGAGAGAATAGTTCCCCTTCATGTTTGTATAACATTAAATCCACATCATATTTACTGTAATCAATCTGATTGAGCAATCCGATCAAACTGCGTTCAACACCTCCAATAGCCATATCAAAGGAGGTGATTAATAGTTTTTTCTTATTCATCGATTATTCCCCCTTCACCCTAACCCGTATAAAACCATCCAATCTTGAATATTTTGTTTGATATCGAAACCTGATCTTACGAAGTGACTTGTAATTTGGTGATCATCCGGTCTCTCTTTTAAGAAAGCCTTATCGATTTCTTTAGTCCATTTTTCGATAGGGTCATTTAAGCTAACAAATGATATTAGTCCTAGATCTAAATCAGTGGTCTTAGGAACCGTATCAGCAGCAATACATGGTGTGCCTGAACCTTGTGCTTCTAACATCACGATACCAAACCCCTCAAATAATGACGGGAATACGAAAACATCGAATGCCCTCATCAATCTGGGGATATCACTTCTTACACCCAGAAATCTTATTTGATTGTAAACTCCCATACGAGTTGATTCTTCTTCGATAAGTTGCATTAACGGACCATCGCCGACCAAAACTGCAACGACATCTTTGCCATCCTCTAGCATTTGTTTTAGAATCCGCAGCAGAAACTGATGATTCTTCGATTCTGAAAACCGACCAATATGACCTATTATTTTACTTCCAATCGCTATGCCGAGTTCTTGCCTAACACAATAGTCAGTGTCCGTGTATTGTGTAAATTGATTGATATCTATTCCGTTTTTTAATAATCGCACCCTCTGCTTATTCGTATATACCTCGCCAAAAAGGAAGCGTGCAGCATCAATGCTGCACGCACAGTAATCGGTAGCGGAATATTTAATTATTGCTCGTAAAGTTTTTAATATCATTTTTTCCTTAAAACCATCGCCCCTACCCCAATTATTGCTGTGAGAATGGCAGACTCTTTTTTGTATGCCTGCCATTTTCGCGGCTAGTGTAACGATGCCACTCTGATAATCGGTATGTGCATGTACAGCATCATAATCCTGACTAGACATAATCTTTTTCAAGTGATTAATATAGGAAAGAGGTCCCGATTGCCCCAAGCTTGGAACTCTATATATTCTGCCGCCTAGCGAACTTATCTCGTCGTCATAATCACATGTTTCACTACTATGAGAAACATAATCGAACTGGATTTTTGATGTGTTCAGATTTCTATGAACATTCATTAATAGAGTCTCGGCCCCCCCCCGTTTCATAGCACTGACAATATGCAAAATTCTGTGCTTATTTTCAACATTTATCATACTTCCACCTGACTTCCGAATCTTATTTACTAACTCCGATTCCTCTTTTTAATTAATAAAGTTACTATGATAGACTATTTTTAAAGCTATAACGTTTTCATAGAAATAGTATATAAAATAGAAGACAATTATTAAGTAATAGATTAACTTCTGTTCTCTTACCGCAAATAGATGTACAATCCATGATAATAATAATGGGATGTACAAACCAAAATAAAAGGTGAATCTAGCGAAGATCCAATTTTGAGTAGAAATGACCATAAAAACAAATGCTAACAAGCACATATTTACAACATAATCGCTTTGGGGAAAGAGACTTCTTAGTTTATGTCTTCCCAGATATGCAAAAAGGATAGGAACCGCACTAACAGCAACTCGAAGAATATTCGTTCCCCCTTCCGAAAAGTTTTGATATTCGCTGTATTGACTATTTTCTAATACGGAAAATAATGCCGATGAAAATTGATTAAACCCAATCACTATTAATATTGCTACAAAAAGAAGTGATGTAGTTACCCACGTCCATGCTTTCCGTCTTACGATAAAATAGATAGGGATTAGAATAAGAGCACTTTGGTGGAATTGTGCTGCTAAAAGGATAATTAAAATATATTTTTTCCAATCTCCACTAAATAAGTATTTAGTCGCAGAAAATACAATCGCAGCTGCCAAAAATTGCCTTATTCCGTTCATCGACATTAGAAACATTCCACTAGTTATATAAATATAAAGACTCAATTCAAATAATCTTGAATAATTATACAAGGTGATAAAAACAAGTACATTCGTTAGCAATGCTACTACGAAAACTAGTAACTGAGGATCATGGGATATCTTTTGTAAAAGCATTTGAAAGATATTAAATCCAATATCTTTTTCACCTATAATACTTTCCCAGTTAAAATCAGTTTGAGCATAGGAGTTCATATAAAAATAAGTATCACCAATATTTCTACGAAGCCCTGAAACAAGAACCATAAATACCAAAGCAAACAAAGCCATTAAAAAGTTCGGTCTAGGAAGAGTTAATAACGGCGTTTTTTTAACAAAGCATCTTGATAACAAAGAAGAAATATAAACTAGAACAAGATTAATATAGAAAATGGCCAAGATACCAATTCCTTTCATTCAAAGCAAAATACTTCTTATTAATTATTCTTTAGTACTGTCTTCCTATTCGTATTCAAAATATAAAAATAGAGTAATATACCAAATGGCGTTGCTAGTAACGTAGTCCATTTATAGGATGACTCCATTAGAAATTTATAATTATTGATCATTAAATTACTTGAAACGTAATGAATAGACTCACGCAATCTGTCTTTATAGGTTGGAGCAAACCTCATAGCTACTTTTCTGAAATGTAAAAAACCCTTTGGATTTCTCTTATATTGGTTGATTATGTTCATACTGGACCCATCAGCTAGATACTCAACATGACATAATATTTCATTCATAATTAGTAATGGACACTCTTGATCGATTAAAAGGTATTTATAACTTAATGGGCAATATTTTTCTCCTGCGAAGATCGGATATGGTGGACATTTACGTGTTAATTCAGACCGATATACAAGTTTTTTATCACCTGTGATCTTGTGTCTCGCATATAATTCTGATATTTTCGAGGCTTTAATATGATTTGGTAACTTTGTGCCAATCATATTTCCATTAGGTGCAGCATCTAAACCTACAATACCAGCATATTTATCATTACCATATTTCCCCCAATAACCAACAATAAGCTCAATGGCATTATCGGCCATATAGTCATCTGAATCGATGCAAACATTGAGTTCAGTGTTAATAAGTTCATAAGCCGTGTTATGAGCTCCATGCATTCCTTGATTATTTTGGTAATGATACTGAATCTTAACAACTCCGTCCAATATCCATTGTTGAACTAGTTCAGCAGTGTCATCTGTTGAACCATCATCAATGATTAGCCAAACAAATTTTTTGGAAGTTTGCCTTTTTAAACTTTCATAGCATAAATGAAGAGTATACGCACGATTGAATGTTGGTGTGAAAACTGTTACTACCGGAACCATTTCATTACCTCCATACATTTAAGCTTGATTTGTATATGTTCCATTGTTTATATAATAATTTGCTAGCCATTTAGACATTTCAATAGTGTCAAATCCATTTGTACGCATTAGTCTAGATGTATCTTCATGCTCGTAAGTAGAAGCAAGCACTTGAGACGCCCACTCCACAGGGGATTGCTTTAGACTAATAAATTGAATACGCCCCGTAGCATCAGTTTCTCGTGTGATCGCGTCAGAAACAAGACACATTAGACCAGCTGCCTGCGCTTCAATAAGTACAACAGGAAGTCCTTCAAAGCGAGAAGGAAAAACAAATAAATCCATCCCCTGCAGAAGTGCTTCAATATCTTCTCTCACTCCTAGGAATCTTACATGTGAACTTAAACCTAACCTTGCAACCTTCTTTTCTATAGCTGGTTTTAAATATCCATCACCAACTAACACAAGCATAGATTCAGGACATTTATCATGAACAGACTTGAATATGTCAATTAAGAAATCGTGATTTTTCTGCTTGTTAAATCTCCCCACATGTCCCAAGACCAATTTATCGCCCACTTGCAATTCTTGTCTAATCTGATTTCTTATACCTTTATCAAGCTTAAAACTGTCTACATCAACAGCGTTGTTAAGAACTGTCATGTCATCGGAATCCGATACTCCCTTTCCGAACAACCACTGACCGGCATTTCTGGAACATGCAAAAAACTTGTTTGGATTATTCTTCATTACAAATCTTGCATACATACGAAAAGGCAGTTTTAAATCAATCCCCAAATCACTTAGGTGACTATGCGCAATTCTGCAGGGAACATTCGCACTCTTCGCTGCTCTCAGTACAAAACTGCTATTTTCATTAATGTGTGAATGTACAACGCTATATTCCGAGTGTTGCTCAAAAAACTCGTCCAGCATTTTAAAATATAGTCTGTAGTTCCCCGGACGAATTTGCGGCATCGTGTATATCTTCCCACCAAGCTTTAAAATTTCATCATCATAATGCCCTCTTTCTTCTCGGTGTACCATAAAATCGAATTGTATTTTGCTGCGATCTATTTGTCGGTAATAATTCATTAACATGGTTTCAAGTCCGCCGCGGTTCATGATGGTAACTACCTGAAGTACACGAGTAGGTTCCAAAACTATCACTCCTATCTAATCGTTTTTCGAAGTCTATTAATGGTTACAAGCATTACATAGAGTCCAACTGCTTGCCTAAATTTGGCGCAAAAATAAAACGTTCTCCAAACAAATGAACAATAAACTGTCTCAAATTGTTGAAAGGAACGTTTTATTCGATTGTCATTTAAAATTGTACTTAATCTACTTATTTTCAAAAATGCGGATTCTGAGTTACTTATCGTATTTAAGCCAAGTCCTAACATATTAAGACAAATACGATTATTTAAAGCTTCATAGAATTCAGAAGGCAGTTCCTTTTCCTTTATGAAACTTTCCATAAAACTATAGAGTTTAAACCATTTGTCCTGCAACTCGGGTTTGTAACTGGATGTTAACGATGTCGTATTTACCCGCCAGTAATGATAATACGGCTTATTTAGTAGAACAAACACTTTTGCATAATAACTGATGTGGATATTAAATAGAGAGTCTTCGTTCGTACCCACAACATTAAGATCGATAAAATTGAGGTTATTTCCCTTAACAAGTTCAGTTCGATACAATTTGGACCAAACAGTTCCCCACGCGTCCAAATACTCAGGATTCGCCATTTCTTCCTTAATTGGTCCAACTAAACGTCTTAGCACATTGGACCGAATTTCTTGGTTCCGATAACACACCTTATTGGGAAGATTAAATTTCTTTTCCTTGGAGTGTGTTCCAAATTCGCGCATGTACGTACACATCACAATGTCAGCATTTTCTTCCATTGCGTTATGATACAGAACTTCATACATATCGTGATCAATCCAGTCATCTGGATCAACAAATCCAATATATTCTCCTCTTGCCAACCGTATCCCATCATTTCGAGCCGCGGATACTCCGCCATTTCTCTTATGAATCACTACGATACGAGTATCTTTAACAGCATAGTGATCGAGAATCGCGCCGCTTGTATCGGTTGAACCGTCGTTTACGGCTATGACTTCAATCTCCTGCATTGTTTGAGATAATATACTATCCAAACATCTACCTAAGTAACCTTCAACATTATATATAGGCACTACTATACTTACCTTTGGTCCCATCCTTATCCCCCAAAAAGTAATTTGTATATATCCCCATGAGTTCAGTTCCAACTTGATCAATTGAGTATCGTTTTACTCTTTGTACACTCGCAATCCCAAATTCTTTTCGTAGTTTTTTAGCCTGATAGAGTTGGTTCAGCCTTATTGCAAACTGATCGCTCTTTAGCTCTGTAATGATATAACCGTTCACCCTATCTTTAATAAGCTCCGCATGTCCTCTATTTTCACTTGCTACAATCGGCAAACCGCACGCCATAGCCTCCATAATATTGACTGGTAAACCCTCACGAAGACTTGACGCAACAGCTACATCACATTGTTGTAATAACTTGCAGATATCATTTCGATATCCAAGAAAATCCACCATGTTCTCAACACCAAGACGAATCGTCAGATCACGACAGCTTTGCAGTAATGGACCACTTCCGGCCAATAGCAACCTTGCACAGGGAACCTTTTCTTTAATTAAAGCTAATGCATGTATGAGCAGTTGCTGATTTTTGTTTTCATTAAATTCAGCTGCATAGAACAAAAGAAAATCATCTGGTGCATATCCGAAGCTTTTTCTCAGTTCTTGTTTGTGCAAGTCAGTAATCGGTTGAAACTGCTCTGTATTAACCCCAACGCCATGAACATGCTCGATTCTTTTGGCGTTAAACCGATGCTTTACTGCCAAGGCGAAATCTTCCTCATTTATCGTAATGAGACAATCCGTATAATTTGAAAAAACCTTCTCAATCGGGTAATACAGCAACCAATTTTTAAAAGGTGCGCCTTTGCAAAAATGGAACCCATGCGCTGTGTATATGACCTTTGTTCCACGTTTCCGTGCCCCTCTCGCCGCTAATCGTGTAAGCATTCCACCCATTGGGGTATGACAATGAATGATATCATAATTATTTTGAATGATAATGGATTTGAGTTGGGAGTATGCTTTCACATTTTTCAGATGAAATGGCGATCTCTGTATCGGAATGTCAAACTTCGCATCGACATAGGGAAGCTCGATATTCCCACTAGCAGCAACATGGACTTCGAAGCCCTGATCCTTGAACCATTTCAAGTAAGGCAGGTGAAAGGCTCTGAAGTGATAATCGACCGTTGCGCAAAACAAAACTTTTCTAGACATCGTGGCATCACCTATTTAATTAATTCTTTCTCCATGAGTTCGGAAAGATATTTCAATAGTCCGTATCTTAAATCTTTACGCTGCAACGCATATTCAATCGTCGTTTGAATGAATCCCATTTTCTCTCCGACATCATAACGGGTACCTTCAAATTCGTACGCATACACCGATTCAATCCGATTTAGTTGTGCGATCGCATCGGTTAACTGGATCTCGCCTCCAGCTCCTGGTTGCTGGTTATTAAGGATCTCGAAAATTTTAGGTGTTAAAATATAACGCCCCATGATCGCTAAATTGGAAGGTGCTAACTCTTTAAGTGGTTTTTCAACAAGATGATTAACGCTATGTAGGCGGTTCTCCAACTCAAAGCCATCCACGATCCCGTATCGGGATACCTCTTCATCAGGTACGTGCTTCACGCCAATAATGGATGCATCGTGATATTCATATTGTTCCATCAATTGCTGCAAGCAAGCCTTATCCGCTCGAACAATATCATCCCCGAGCAATACAGCGAATGGCTCATTGCCAATAAACTTGCGTGCACACCAGATCGCATGCCCTAAGCCCTTAGGCTCCTTCTGGCGAATATAGTGAATATCTACATTAGAAGACTTTTTCACTTCCGATAGCAGCTCGAACTTCTGCTTCTCCAATAAATTTTGCTCAAGCTCGAAGGAGTTATCAAAGTGATCCTCAATCGCTCTTTTGCCTTTACCCGTCACAATGATAATATCTTCAATGCCCGATTCAACAGCTTCCTCAACGATATATTGAATAGTCGGTTTATCAACAATGGGTAGCATTTCTTTTGGCATTGCTTTGGTTGCGGGTAGGAATCTTGTCCCTAGACCAGCAGCTGGAATAATTGCTTTTCTAACTTTCATAAGTGAATGCTCCTTTTCAGCCTACAGATGATAGTTTCTTTGATAACAGAAGAACATTGCTGTTTCCAATATTGAGCAAATGCTCTCTTAAGCTATCTTTATCTAACGTGTTGTAAATAGAAATGATCTCTTTGATTTCTTCCATATATAGATCCGCTGTTTTACCTATATAAATCTTAGGATATACTTGTTGTTCTTCAATTTCATCAGCCTTCAAAAGCTCCTCATAAAGCTTCTCTCCAGGCCGCATGCCGGTAAATTCAATACCGATATCTTCCACCGAGTTACCCGAAAGCTTAATTAGATTTTTGGCCAAATCAACAATTTTTACAGGTTCACCCATATCGAGGACAAAAATCTCTCCTCCCTTGGCTAATGCACCAGCTTGCATAACGAGCCGAGAGGCTTCCGGTATCGTCATGAAGTAGCGAATCATATCCGGATGGGTAACAGATACAGGACCGCCTTTTTCAATTTGATGCTTGAACCTTGGAATGACACTGCCTCTGCTTCCCAAGACATTGCCGAATCGAACGGCTACGAACTTCGTAGCACTACTTTTATCCATGTCTTGAATAATCATTTCGGCCATACGCTTCGTGGCTCCCATGACACTAGTTGGATTCACGGCTTTATCCGTTGAGATCATGACGAAGGTGTTCACTTCATACTTACTTGCAGCAATCGCAACGTTCATCGTTCCAATCACGTTGTTCTTAACCGCTTCTTCGGGATTGCGTTCCATCAGCGGTACATGCTTATGAGCTGCCGCATGGTACACGACATCAGGGCGATGTCGGTTCATAATAGCCATCATTTTACGAGAGTCCTGAATATCTGCAATTTCCGTAATAAATTCCGTTTGTGCGTATTCGCTTATATCCTTCAATTCCATTTCGATGGAGTAGATACTGTTCTCCCCGTGCCCTAATAAGATGAGCTTGCTAGGCTGAAACTTAGAAACCTGACGGCAAATTTCAGAGCCAATAGAGCCTCCTGCTCCCGTTACCAAGACCACCTTGTGGGTGACAAACTCAGAAATACTTGCGATATCGAGCTCAATCGGCTCCCTACCCAATAGATCCTCAACATGAACATCCATGAATTGATTGACCGAAAGTTTGCCCGTAACAAGATCCTCTAGCATAGGCAAGGTTTGTGTTTTGGCATTCGTTTTGGCACATTCTTGGAAAATCACATTCAGATCTTTCCTTCCTAAGGAAGGAATCGCGATAATAATGTTGTCTATGCCTAGCTCGTCGACTGTCTTCTCAATTCGACTAATGCCTCCAACAACTGGAATTCCCATAATATCTAGGTTATGAATACGCACATTATCATCAATAAACGCAACCGGCAGAAGCTCAGTTTCGCTATTCTTAATTAGCTGTCTTGCAACCATAGTACCTGCGGATCCAGCGCCAATAATCAGCGTTCGCTTCTTATTGTCTGACTTCTTAATCAACGTGCCGCGTAGTAATCGCCAACAGAAGCGAGAGCCGCCAATTAGAAGAACATGCAGCATCCATGTAACAGCAAGTAGCCGGAAGTAAACATCCTGAACAACGACCTGCTGAACACAAGCAACCGTAATAATGGTGAATGAAACGGATTTCAAAACAATTAGTAACTCGCCTATACTCGCGTATTCCCACGCTTTTTTATAAAGTTTGTAGCGGAGTGAAAATACATGATGACTTACTAACAGGGCAATTGAACTTACAACTAATGGTAAAGTAATGACTCCTAGCTCTGCGCTCAATAGAAATCTACTAAAGAAAATAGAGGTTAATACAATAAAGGAGTCCGCTATAATTAAAAGTGACAACCGTTGGCTATATGACAAATAAATCCACCCTTTCTTTAAAGTTCTTAAGTATAGGGCCTTTGAAAAAAGACCTTATAATTAAACCCTTTAAGCAATAGGGCATCTAACCCTTCCTCGCACCACACTTTTGACGACTCGCGTCTAAGGTATATTTCAACCCACAGCATGATCGAGTGCCTCCATTGATAGCGGTAAGGAGACATCACCGAACTTATAGTTAAGAATGAGATCTATCTTCAGCTAGGGAACAAATTATTCTCAATAGAGAACTCTGAAGTATAAAAATTCCTTTGTTTTATAATTACATCKGTTTTGCTGCATTAGTAGTTCACTAGGTGATCTTGCCCAATACTTATAAATTAGACTAATCTTAAAAGAAAAAAACCAAATGTTCTTTATAAAGAACATTTGTGGCTGTGTACTGGATTTTTATGCGATCCAATTGTATACATTCACCTTTGAATAATATTTACTATACCTTCATTTTAGTTCTTTATAATGAACATGTCAACGTCATTTTTTCCATTATTGAGAACAACTATTCTTACCGAATTAAGAATTAATTAGGACTCGCTCTTGCGAAAAGCGATCATTATAATCCCCAAACACACTATTAAGAGTCGGTTATTCTTAATAAAGAATTTGGGGATTTAAATTCTACATTTGATTTCAATTGTTCGAAATTAATCCATATTCCTTAAATATTGCTAAAGCACCAATTTCTTTCCAAGTTACTGTATTATCTTGTACTTGCTCTCCTGGAGAACCTGTAAAATTAGGTTTAGTTGCACCAGGATTCCCCGGTGTTATTACTTCGTACACGCGAGAATTGCTTGTTATTCTATCACCTTTATTATAATATCCTGATGACGATCCACTTGAGCTCCACAATGACCCACAAGCATAACCAGCTGTTGTACAAACCCAGCCTACATTTCCACCAGCAATAGGGACAGCTTTATTAAATGTATGCCCTAACAAATATTTACCCGTTGTAGGAACAGTGACAATACTTTTAAATGGCTCCAAAACCCCATTAATGTAGTTATTAGAAGTAAATACAATATCACTTGTGATAGGTTGAATTACTGTATCTAATATATTGTTTCTAAAAAATATTTTATTTGTGGTGATTTGTCTATTTAAGTTAACTGCTGTTAAAGGCTGATTAGATACAAACTCATTTCCATCGACAATTAAATATTGACAAGTAAACGTGCTAGTTAAGAAATCTATTATGTTAAAACTCGTTGTTGCAACCTTATATTCAAATAAATTATTGATTATTTCAAGTCTCCCTTGAATATTGCGCAGATAAATTGCAGGTTTATTTTTCCCTATAAATTTACAGTTCCTAATTCTGATTAATTCCATATTATCAGTAGCCGCGAGGAAAAAGAGGTTGTTATTACTATCCCAGTTTTTAAAAAGGCAATCCACGAAATCATACACGGAATTTTTAAGTAAACCGAAAGTCATCGAGTTATCAAACACACATCCCCTTATAGAACCCGCTGGTAGTGTAAGTGATTTAGTGTTGATAAAAGTATTATTTATTAATTGCCATTCGTAAGCGTCATCTTGCCCAGAAAATGTATTTGCTGCCGAAGTCTTGCCCTCAAATACGCAGTTAGAAATTGTTTGTGGCTCTTTCCCGTAGAAGATTGTTGGTTGTTGATTAGATATAAGAGAAGAATCAGCATCATGATAGAAATGGCAATTATTCACAGATACCTTATGTGGTAAGGTCTTTGTCAAATTTAGAGAGCTATTATGGAAATAATTATTTCCAATTACGCACTCCGTAGAATTACGCGAGGATATTTCACATAGATGCAGTACGTTGTTTGTAAATATAACTTCTCCATCCAATGTAAACCCTGATCTTAATACATGATTGCTATCTATAATAATATCAATGCATTCGTTCCAAATTTGGCTAGGTCCAAGTCTGTCCATAACATTTTTGGAGAAGATTACATGTTGTGTATAAACTAAACTAATACCTAGCTTACAATCATAAAGATGATTTCCTTCAATAATATAGAACTGATTCAAGCCGTAACCATCTTCAATATCAATGGCCGCCTGTGGAGGTGTTCCATAAATATCATGTATCTTGTTGTTACTAATATAAATGTACTTTCCTCCAGCGCTTATTCCACATCTTCTTGAGTGATGCAAATTGCATTTTTCAATAAACACATTTCTAGGATATAATGGAACGCCTATACTTAAAACAACGCTATCAGACACAGATGTTACTGGAATATTGCTTTGGTATAATACTACTTTTGCATAAGCAGCACCTGATGGGATAGGGACGTCCTCGAAGAAATTAACAGTTTTGAGAGATGAAACATACGCATCTGAACTATTGTAAAAGATAACATCACAAACAGTAGTATTTATCTGACTCCCAAAGTCGCCCCAACCATTTCCGCATATTGAGAAATATCCGTATTTAATCATATCAGGCTTATTCAGCATGATTTTATTCGCGATTCTTATTTTAGTTGTATCCGTTAGCAAAGTACCATTTGTGAGATTAATACTGCCCTGTTCCCAAGCTGACATGTTATAACCGCTTTGGAAATTTGGAGTCATACCTACCCCTATGGAGTCACCTGTACAATTGTATACTTCTAAGTTATCCAAAATGATATATTCTGGGTTTCCTAAATTATCGACAACGGAGTTGCTACCTATGTTGACCCCCATAGAGCCTTCATGTGTGCCTCCACTAGAATAGTCATGATACTCTCTATCACCTTCAATACTACCATTCATGATTCGTACATTTACTTGATTTTTTATATCTATAATATGATAATTCGAGTAACCATTATTTCTTATTCTTAGTTTGGCTCCACCTAAATTCAAGGTCATGTAACTACTTGGAATTATTGCACTATATTCATCAAGAAGATAGGTCCCCAATGGAAAGATGATTTCTGAGTATCCCTGCCCTGAGGCCCATTGAATCGCGGCATTAATACCAATTGAATTAGCTTTCGCTATTTTTTTATCATTGTAGTCAACAGAAGTATTGTTCAACTCCCATCGGCTAAGGTCGAGCACGTATGAACCAAGGACTTTCCCCATCACTTTGCTTAGTTCGAGAAACTTATCCTTCAGACTGGTTGTTGGATCAACGTAAACAGCATCTGATACTGTTATTGGATATATATAGTCACCATTCGATCCTTTTAACTTATTAATTCTCCCCTTCATATCTTACCCCTCCTCTCCAATTTAGTTATCCCGCTGCCCAAGTACCTCCAGTAAGTGTGGCAGTCTTTCCATTTCCGCTTGCATCTACAATGGCTGTCCCTGTAAATTTTTCAGTCAAATTATAAAATGCCACGACATTACCACGATTCAGTATTTTAATTGAATAGATCTTACCCTGCATCTTAGAATTATTCTGATAATCCGAATAAATGTTTATTTCGTCTGTAGCAGTGGAAAAAAGACCTAAAGTAAGTGTTATTTTATTATTTTTCACGTAATTAATATCAATAGGTGATACTTCATTTATTAAAATCTTTGTCCATACGGGACCATATTGTATATTTCCATTATCATTAATTGAAAAAAAGGATGTAGAAACTCCTGGTCGAGCATCTACATAAGTGTACCAAACACCAGCAGGTCCTGGATTAGCTTGACAAGTTAGTTCTACGGTGTCAAAAGTTAGGCTAGGCAATTTAATAAAATCCGTAGTACCATTCATTAATATGGTGTAAGTTCCATATGTTCTAACTGATATTCCTACACCAATTGCCTCATTGTTAGAGTAATCTCTTGCCTTAATTGAAAAAGTATAATTAGTAGCCGGGATTAGTCCAGTTACTTGGTACATTAAAGGCTGCAACTTAGAGGCGGTCGCTGGTACTGTTGTTACCAAAGTTGCTCCGTTATATATGTTATATTCTTTGGTATCTGAAGACAGACTCTCTGTCCAATTTAAGACTAAATTGGTTTTATCCAAATAAGTTATATTAACTCCTGATACATCTGCTGGTGGTATGTCATCAAACAACTCCACTATTTCACCTGCACCTACATTCCAATTCTCTAACGTTATTGACGCTCCTCCATATGATGGAGCTTTAGGTACCCATTTATTATTTTCGAATGTTAATACATTGTCATTAACAGGTAGAGTGTCTTCCACATTAACATCAGTGAGACTGCTCAGCGTGTGAGAATGATTTGTTAGTGCCTTTCCATCCAGAATTGGTTGTAAATTATTTATATCCACAATACTGTGTAAATGAGTTGCATTAGCTTTTTGAGATAATAGACTAACTAATTTTGAAGCTGACAACGTAGTAGTTGTGCTACTTAAATTAATATCATCTATTAGAAAAGACTCACTACCTAAAAAAGCCCAATACGAAGTATTACTTGTTGGAATCCCGCTGCTATCTTGAATACATATAAAGGAAGCACCTTGATCTAAAACGATATTGCCCTTTTTATAACTAGTAGAAGCATCATATGTGCCTTTATAACCAAACAATTGAGACACAAAGAGTAACATCATCCCACTCCCCTCTCACTTCATATTCATATAAATTTAATTCCCGTTCCCTTTCTTCACCCAATTATATTATATTTTAGTAATTGATACTTCGCTTGTATGAATGCACCTGACTATCTTACTCATTTTGAAACTGTCAGCCAGTTTTGAAATAATTGCATTACTTTTTTGGAAATGATATAAACAAAAAGAGACGAACCAATTGAGATTCGCCCGTTCGATATTCGACCTTGTAAAATGTAATCGAGTTATATTTTATTAGAGATTAATATCTTTTAACTTTGGAAGTTTTTTTAATAATCTAAGATCAGCTATATTATTATTACTTAGATTTATTTTTTCAAGATTTACAAGATACTGCAATCCATCCAGGTTAGATATGTTTTTATTACTAAGATCTAATTCTTTGATTGAGCTTAAATCCGATATTTTCACCCACGGTTCTATTGGATTTGAAATATGTTCTCTAATGCATTTTTCCAAATTGCGATCAATGAAAGTAGCTACTCCAGCAATTTCAGATGTTGTATAAAATTCCATATCATTTTTTTTTGCTTCATTTATAAATGTCTGAAGAGTTTTCGGCGATATTCTCCACTCCCCAGCTTTCTCCCATCCCCAGCCGGAATCCTCCCAGACAGCCTCTTCAGGTAAAATAGAGTGGCAAGTTAAGATGATATTTCTCCCTGTTTGTTTAGCGACTTTCAACATCTTTATAATATATTTAACATCAGATAATTTATTATTATCAATACAAATAGAAGGAGCAAAACCAGTATAATTAAACGCCGTTAGATTATCTCCGTATAGATGACCTCTTATAATTTTAAAATATTTAGGGACTAACTCCTTTATGTTATCATTGTTATAATTAAAGAATGGAAACGCATAAGTTACTGGCTTTTTGAATTTCTCATTGGTTCTCGAATGCGATTGCTCTTCCATCCAATTAATTAGAGGGAGTATATCTTCTTCTACCCATCTACTTATTCCAAATTCATTAGAATAATTTGCAGCCCTTGTATGTTTAAAACCGTGATGAGCTATTTCATGGCCATTTGATTGCAGTTCTAACAACATATCTATTTCTTTCTGTGAATGCTCTCTTTGATTTTCAAAATGGTGAAATGTATTTATATTAAATGTCACTTTAACATCATAATATCCAAATATGTCTTTTCCATAAGTATACCAATGGTTCACTCTAAAACTATCATCAAAAGAAAGAGCAATTCCAGGTTTATTAATAAAAGGTAGCATTGGCTCAATTGTATTATCATAAAATTCCCCGTTTTGTCTCTCCATGATTTTGAGTATGCTTTTCCAATATTTATGTTGAAAAGATTTCATTCTATAGGATCTAAGTGCACTCATAAATTTATTATCCAATAATATCAAGTTATCCCCCTCTTAAATTCTTTAATAGCGCTAGATCTCATTCAAATATACCCTTAATAAAATTTACAATCTACTTATTTTCATTTTTAATCCTAACACTTTTAACAAAATTGAGCCTTTGCATAAGATAGAGTCAATCCTCCATAATAGATAATTACGTTTTTCTAATCTATGGCCATCAACAACAATTAGCCATTTATCTTCCGCGGTTTTTATTTGGTCGATAGTATGCATACCATCTTTTCTCCAATCAATTTCTTTCTGAGTTCCACTTAAAACTAAATTAATCTGCTCTTCTTCGTACTCTGTCTCTGAAAGTACTTTTATTCTAAATACTCTCACTGCACTCCCATAATGGGGTTTTCCATCTTGTGTATATCTAAATATGTCATCCTTCTCTACGATTACTCTACCACCAGGTCTAGTAATAGTTGGATTATCAGTTATTAGAGGGCTTTTCGGATGTTCTTCCCAGCCTTCTTCAAGTCTATCCGAAAAAAATAAGTGCAATTTACCACTCTTTCCAGCGAGCATCCACCACTTATTGTTATATTGAAATATACTTGCGTCTACGTATCGCCCACTTATTAATTCACAAACCACATCCCACTCGTAAGGGAAATTTTTGGCTCTATAAAGTATTACTTGATTCGCCTCACTCGACTCTGGAATCATATAAAACTCATTATTAAACTTAAACACATATGGATAAGACAGATGATAGTTCTCTTTTAGAACAATTCTTTCATAATTCCATTTTTCCCCATTCAAGCTTGTTGCTAGTCCAATAACTCCTCTACCTGAGGATTTATCAAGAACCTCAAAAAACATTGAAAACTTAGAGTCATGAGAAATAATAAACGGGTCTGCAATAAATTCAGCTGGCACATCAGTAACATCTAGGGCCTGTAACGTTGGACTTTCCAAGACGTTCTCATGCGGCGGAGCAGAAATTAACTTATCAGAATTAAATACTTTTATTGACCAAATACCAACAGTTATTGTTCGTTTAATTAATCTACTCAGAAAAATCACTAAAATAAGAGTGATAATAGCAAGTAAAATATACACTAAGACACCATCCCTTTATTTCTTCTTTACTATTACCAGCAGATATTATAGGCTATCAAAATCAACCTACTGTTCAAATTTAATTTGTTGAAATATCTTTAATTTTAATCCCCTTAATACATTGGTCAACACATTCTTTATATATTGGAATTCTTTGCTTCTATAAAAAATAAGAACATAAATTGCATTTGGAATAATTAAGCAGATACTCCCTTTTACTACTAAAGAAATAAAGCTACTTCCTGATACCAGTACATTACAAACATATGTAGTTATGATGCAAGAAAAAATTGTCAAAGCAGCATAAAATACATAATTATAAAAATATGACCTTACTGKGGTATTAAATATTTTCTTATATATTAGCCGCGGAGCATTCCAAAAGACAGTACTTAAAATGCTTATAGTTGTTCCTAAAAAAATCCCGGCTAATGCAAAATATTTTACTAAAATTAATGATGCTCCTAAAATTATTACGGATTCTATTAAAGGCATATATTTGTCTTGAACAAATATGCCTCCTTTTACCTTGAATGTTAGAACCGATGATCTTAGCCCATTTATGTAAAAATTAATAATTATAATTAAAAATGTAAACGAGTCTAACAAATACCCTTTCCCAAGCCACCAAATAATAAAGGGTTCTAATAAGTTGAATAAAAATATTACACAAACTGAATATATCCAAAAATTTATTAAGTACAATACCTTGAATACCGAATAACTCTTATCATTGCTCTCTACAGCAATTAAATTTCCTATACTAGCTCCAACTCCACCTAATATGGGAGCTATAAGTGCTGTTAGTTGTCCCAAAATCATTGTATAGTTAGAATAAAGTCCTACTGTTACAATACCAATAAATGAGGATATTAATATGTTATTTGTTCCGAAAACACAATATCCACCTATACTGTGAAAAAAAAGTGCTTTGATATTCTTAATTAAACTATCTTTTTCCTGTTGATCGATCGAATATCTAACTTTAGTTTTGATAAACGAATACTTTCTTTCAACTATTTTACTACTGCAAATAGTTTGTATGAAAAAAATGGCAATTTCTATCGATAAATATAAAATATAGTTTTTTGTTATAATTAAAACCAATATCCTAGAAGTAATTGTGATTATTTGAAAAAAGAAATTCACTCTACTTAATACATAACCTTTTTGATCTGCATTAATTAAAGATACTTTGTGCGCATTCATATATGAAATCATATTCTTAGCCACRAATATAAAATATGCAATGGTGATATACGGGATTGACTCGCTACCCTTCATTAGTTCTTCTAAAAATGGATAGAGAATTAAACTTAAAACAAAAATAATGATTGCTAATACAGTATAAGCTTTTTTATATAATTGTATTAGTGCTATAATCTTAGGCCTATCGTTCTCGGCTAACGGTTTATAGAGATTATATACAATGCTTACTCCTATACCACTTTCCACTAATGAAAGCATAGATAGAAGATTATCAATTAATCCGTTAACTCCAAGATACCCTACACCCAAACTGTCCAAAAAAACTTTTCTTGAAATAAAACCTAATACCCCAATAACTAATTGGGAGATAATACCAATTGAGATATTTTTTATCGAATTCTCTATTCTCATTTCTAACAAATCCTTTTCAATAAACTTATAAAAGTAGACAGTAAAACACTAAATATTGTATATTTTCTCCATTTCAAGTGTGTAGTCAAATCTATCTTTTGCAAGATTGTCAGAAAACCTAATACACATCTCTTTATTGTTAATCAAATTTGTGATAGCATCATAGATTTCATCCTCATTAAACTTCACAATCAGCCCAGTTTCCCTATTTTTAATCTGTTCTTTCGCTCCAGTAAAATCAGTAGTTACAATAGGTTTTTTTAAACATCTTGCTTCTGCAAGTGCAATGCAGTATCCCTCATGTCTGGATGGTTGCACATATAAATCACACTGTGAAATGTAAGTATATGGATTTGAGTCGGTACCTAAAAAAATAAATTTATCTTGCAAATTATATGCTTTTACTAAATTTTCGTACTCTCTTCTCGAGCTTCCTTCACCGACACAGTACCACTTCACTTTGTATCCATTTTCAATTAATTTCGCTAGTACTCGTATTGCCAAATCTTGACCTTTTTCGGTCGTCAATCTACCTACTGTCAAGATCCTTAAACCATTAAATTTATCATTAAATCCATTACCTTCTTTGGCTTGACTATAAATCATTTTTGATGATATTACGTTCGAAAACACCTCAGTCTTGTCACTAATAATTGGTAGCACATTAATTAGCTTGTTTCTACCCTCTTTAGATACAACAAAAATCTTATTGAACTTATTGTAGATTTTAGATGCATACTGCTTGTTAAATCCAATTTTTGTAATATCAAAGTGAATCCACTGAATTTTATTCTTTGCTTTTATTTTATTTATAACAAAGTAGCTTATGAAGTCCATTGGTCCGTCATAAGCTACAGCAACATCGTATTCAGTATTTATTGATGGATAACTCTTTAAAATATATTTAAAAAAGATACTTCTATCTTTGTTAATCTTGGAAATTATGTGTAGAAGTATTATCGTAACGGACTTTATAAATTTACCTTTCTTGAAATAATTTAAAGCAGTTTTTTGTGGTGGGTTATTTAGTGTTTCTTTTATGTCTTTATAATTCTTGAAATATTCAATTTGAACTCCACTTGGGATAAAATTTAAAAATCCACCATACTCCTCTAATAAATATATTGTTATATCGTACTTATCTTTTGGAATCTCTGATAACATATTAAGCAGTGCTTTTTCAGTTCCGCCCACATTCATGTTTATCGCCATGAATAATAATTTTTTTTTCATTAGTTTTCTACTCACTTTCATAGTGCTTCACTATTTCATTAATTGATGGAATTTTTCTATTTCTTCAACATTTCCTTTTTTCTCGAGTTGTAAATATTTAATAATACTTTCCCTTAGTACTGTATCATTCATCATTCTCAATATCCCCTTACAAACAGCTTCGGCATCCATATCGACTACAATTCCATTTTCCCCATCTATCATTTGATTGAATACAGCATCAAACCTTGTTGTGACAACCGGTATATTAAGCATTCGGGCCTCAGCAATAGCAAGACCAAAACCTTCAAACCTTGATGTCTGCACATATATATCACTTTCTTTAATAAATGGATATGGATTTGGTGTAACTCCTAATAAAATAAAATGACTCGATAAATCATTTTTTTTAATATATTCTTCAATTTCTTCTTTTAAAGGGCCTTTACCTAGTACATACCATCTAAACTTAATTCCACTTTCTCTTAATTTTTTACAAGCTTCCAGAGCAATATCATATCCTTTTTGGTGGGCGAGTCTTCCTATGGTTAATATTCTGATCCCATCAAAGTCATCAGCATATTTATCTCCTAAATTAGCCATATTAGCAATAATATCAGGATCATTAATATCGTAAATAATATCGACCTTGTCTGAATAATATGGAAATGTTTCTAATAATATCTCCTTAGCTGAGTCAGACACAGCAACTATCCTATCATATAGATCATAAAATTTTTTCTGGAACTTTTCTTCTCGCTCATCCAATCGATAACTAACATTTACCCAGGCAATTTTTTTATTTGCTTTTACTTTTTCTGCTACATAAAATGTAGGAATTCCCTGAGCATAACTTATCGCAACATCGTAGGTTTTAGGATTATGTTCTATTACATCTGATATACTTTCCCAGTAAATCCTTGCTTTTTGAGCGTTAGAATATTTTTTCACTCGAATCCCAATGGAGTATTTCATTCTTGAAGAAAGCATCTTAATATCCGTTTTCTTCACAGTATCCATTAAAGCTTCTATTAAAGGTAACCTCGAAAAATCCGTATACTTTAATGGTCTTAAAATATTAACTTCTTTCGGAACTAATCCCTCAAGTAATTCACCGTGTGTAAATAACATTAAATCTACACTATACTTTGAATAATCTAATAATGTCAGTAATGTTATTAAGCTCTTCTCTGCACCTGCACAAACTAATGAGTCGATTACAAACAATAGATTTTTTTTCATCTTTTTAATGTCACCTCGCTTGTCGGTTAATTCTTACATCATTTACAAACAAAAAACTTTTAAATATTCGTCTAATTCTTCAAATTGCTTGTGAGCTTCATTCAGTATATTTCTATTTTTCAATTTATTATGTGATGCCTTAGTTATAACTTCATTTAAATCAAGATCGTATATATCTTTTATGCAGCAATAATTGTTTTCCATATTCATATCCTTAAGCATGTTGTATGTCTTATCACTGTAAATAAGAGGGAACACACTTTGATTAAATAAGAATGCTAATATTATTGAATGAAATCTAGTTCCTATAATTACTTCGCATGATTTAAATTCATTTAAAAACTCATTTATGTTTTCAATATAATTAACTATCACCAAATCATTATGGTTTTTGGTCTCTATACAACTTTTTATCAATTCATTTATTTTTAAATCACCCTCATTAAGACAGAAGGAAAATAATTTAACTTTGTATCCCTTTTCTAAATAAATACAAATAAGTTCAATCATTTTTTCATAATATTGTTGAGAGTATTTTTCTAAACCTTCTATATTGTCTACATCTAATAGAGAAAACCATACACTTTTTGCGATTTGTTCAGATTCTCCAACGTCTAATGTTAAAATAATATCAGGTGCCACCCGTATGTTATTAAGTTCCTTAAAAAGATTATAAGAATAATGATCCCAGAAACAAATATTATCGAACTCAGCAATCAATTGTCTGTACTTATCTATAAACAATTCATTATAAAATGGTCCAAAATTGGCACCTATTACATATGTCTTCTTATTTTTCTGTTTAAATTTGCTATTTAAATATTCCCTTTCTCTTAGTTTCATTTCCCACGCTGGGCTTTGCTTAAATATTGAACCACCAATATTCACCAAAGCATTGTATTTTTTGTAATCGAAAAAAAGGTCATTTATTTTGAAAAACAGATTATATTTATTTTCTTCTATATTTATATCTCTGTATGTATATAGAATATTTACATTTTTATAGTTGCTAAATATTTTTTTATAATTCCTATTTGCCGTTAATAAATCCCACTTCACATTAGGGTATCTATCAAATAATATTTTTAAAAACAAATCATCTCCAAAGTTCATAGCAAAATATGCAAGTACAAGAACTTTAGGTTTCATTTCAGCACCTCAATACGTTTTATGTATGCTTTTATTTTTTTTGTTTCTATTAAAAAACCGATATTGCAATTTAGCAATGTAATCAAATATTTATATTTTATGGACAAGGCATTATTTGTTAGTATTCCTCTAAAATATTTTCTAACTAGTAGCTGAATACTGCTTAAATACTTTTCCTGATCTTTTTTGTTCTCAACTTGATTTAATATATAATTTACATTATCCACGCACCCATATACGAAACAGGATAAAAACTCTCTAGATAGTTGGGGATACTTTTCATTCATGAAGGGTAATATTTCCCCCCAGCCAATAAAAGCATCTAACCTTTTATCGCTAAATTTTTTTGTTAGTATACTATTTTCCCGTTTAATATAAATATACCCAATATAATTTGTAAAGATTGCACGGTTACATTTAGCAAATAACTTATAGGTAGTAGATAAATCTTCATGAATACGGCCTTCTGGAAATGTTATATCAATAAAACAACTTTTTCTAAATAATTTATTACATAAAGAGAACCTATACAAAACCCCTTTAAACAACTCTCTCATTGCCTCCGTATTATTCATTTCTTTCTTTATAATCTCTTCTTCATTTCTATTTAATAGTTCACCATTGATTTCTCGGCCCAACATGCAAATAGATATGTCACTTTTCGATTGTACGCATAACTCATACAACTCTTTATACATGTTTACATCAATTCGATCATCACTGTCTACGAAACCTAGATAATCACCCTGAGCTAGTTTAATCCCAACATTCCTAGAAGAGCTGACTCCCCCATACTCTTTATGTACAACTTTTATTCGACTATTATGTTTTGCATACTCATCACAAATGTCTCCACTTTTATCCATTGATCCATCGTTAATAAGAATAATTTCTATATCCGTAAAAGTTTGTGCAAGTAAACTTTCTAGACACTGCTTAAGATACGACTCAACATTATATACAGGAACAATGATACTGATGGCCGGTTTCATATATTTATCGTTTCCTTATAAAATTATTTTTTGCTTCACCATCGTAGATGAAACGCCTTCGGTGTACGGGAAATATACGATTTCAACACCTACTTGATTAAACTGTTTCTCCAGTTCATTAAAGAGGGAGTTACCTTTCCAATCATCACCTACAAACATGACATCAAATTTCAAGTGTTCCCACGCTGAGAACTTATCGCGATTGGTCTGTTGTACAACTTTATCAACAAATTTAAGCGATTCTACGATTGCCATCCTCTCCTGCTGGGGAATTACGGGCCATTTGTTTTTATACTTCATCACTAGCTCATCAGTACTAACTCCCACAATCAAGTAATCACACTGCTCTCTTGCTTTCATTATGATATTAAGATGTCCAACATGAAACAAATCAAAAACACCGGTTGTATAGCCAATCTTATACGGCTTCATGGATAAACCTCCCTTTTCTATTACAAACCTCTTCTATACGTTTAAGCAGCCTTTCACATGCATTACCTTCTTCAAAGGATCCAATTTGTGCTAAAAACTCTTGTAAATTACTTTGATATGCTTCATCAGAAAATGTTTCGATTTTATGTAGTAAATCAGTGTTGTTAATAGTATTTATGAATGGAAGTTCTTTTAAATCAAAGTATAATTTTCTTTCATTTTTAATATAGTCATCGCTATCAGGCACGTATAGAAAACATGGACGTCTTGTGTTGGAGAAATCAAACATAAGGGAGGAGTAGTCTGTAATTAGAACATCAGAAATGTTCAATAGTTCTTGAATATCATCATAGTCAGTCACATTCTTCACCTGTATACCAAAAGGTAACTCACTAGATTTGGATATCAGATGGGGATGTAATTTCACTAAAAATATCCATTCCCCTCCAAACCGTTGGTTTAGTGATTTAAGTATTTCATCGTAATCTAAATTATATATTTCTAAGCTATGATCTTTTCTAAATGTAGGAGCATATAAGATTACCTTGGTTTGAATTGATATGTTAAGCCTCTTAAAAATATCATCTCGTAAACCAACACCTCTTCGGAAAAACATATCATTCCTAGGAGTACCATATTCAAAAATTTCCCCATTATACCAAAATGATCTCTGAAATATCTCTGTGCTGAGCTTACATCCGGATAATAATAGGTCACACTTTAAAGAATCCTTTATAGCCATTTCCACATAGTGTTCAGGCAAAACATCTTCCGCATCTTTTTCGATATGCTTTAACCGTAACGAGCTATGCCAGGTTTGGATATAATATTGATCTTTTCTTTTTACGAACAAATCTGTTGATCTATAATTTGTAATAATGACTTTCGATGTACATAAGTCATAGAAGTATCTTAAGGACATGATCCTTACTTTTCTAAATCCAATTAAATGCTGTTTCGACTTTATGTCATTAAAGGCCCATACCACATCGAACTTATCTTTAGGAAAGTTTGAAACAATGTATTCCGTTATATATTTAGGACTACATCCAAATTGACTCCCATAGTAGCTAAATAATAATATTTTATTTTTCCTTATCGGAAAAAGGTTGAAAAAATAAATAATAGCGAATGAAGTAAGTATTTTGAGCCTTGCAATAAGTTTGTACATATGCGTCTCCTTGCTTATCTAGAGATTTAATCTCTTCAGTCCTATCGGCCGCGGCAGTAATTTTAAGTTTCTTAATATCTTCTTCACCAATAAATAACTGACATAAAGGTAAGGATGTAGATTGAATAAAAACAATTCTCTCCTTAAATGTTGATCAGTTTGGACTGCCTTTTTTAATTGGCTATTAATTTCTTTAACATATAAACATATCTCTTTCCTATATAAACCACCTGTATCCTTTTTTCTGTTCACCAAGAGAAGAGAATAATGTATGAGACACATTTTCAGGATTGTTTTATAAGATTCATTCGTTAGTTCAGAGTAATACTTCTCAATAAAATGGTGTCTCTCTTTCGCCCCCCTAATTATGTCCAGATTTCTTGGTGTATAGGTAGCTACGATACTATCAGTGCGCTGGTAATAGTAGTACATCGGTTGATGCAAGATAACGTAGTTATGAACACGGTGCATAACTTGATGCGCCCAATAAACATCCTCAAACAGAACGCCTTTTTTAAAAGGAATATCTTTAACCAGATTGGTTTTATACAGCTTACCCCATGCAAAGTTTTTAACCTTTTCATTTATCACTAACTCAAACATAAGAAGTTTATTATCTAAAAGAATAGGATTACACGTACTTGAGTAATGACGATTATCTACTAGTAAATGGTCATCGAAAGCATAGTAAAAAGCGGTTTGCACAATATCTGCCTTATAATGAATACTTTTGTTAACCATTTCCTCAACCATCTCTTTTTCTAACCAATCATCGCTATCAACAAACAATGTATATTCCCCTGTAACATATTCAATACCGGCATTTCTGGCATCGGACAATCCTCCGTTCTCCTTATGGACAACTTGTATCCGGGGATCTGCCTTAGCATAGCATTCTGCCATTTCCCCACACCGATCTGGAGACCCATCATCTACCAATATGATCTGTAGGTTGGAATAAGATTGATTCATAATACTTTCTACACACCTGCTCAGGTACTTTTCAACTTTATAGATAGGAACTACAACACTCACTTTTGGTAACATTGTTTTATCCGCCTAACTCGTCGATTTATTAAGCTTAAAGCTCTTAACTATAGTGTTCTCGCAGAAAACCACATAGTTAAGAACTTTAATAAACATGGGGAATTAAACCTAAGCATTTCAATAATGTTCTCTATAAAGAACTTTGTAAGAAAAAAATATAAACTATTCTTTGTCTTTATTTTAGTTCTTTATAAAGAACAAGTCAATACATAATTGTTTTTATGCAGTCGCTGTCGCATCCCAAACTTGATTTCCTAATAAATCAGAAAATAATCCGCCTTCAACTTTTGCCAGCTGGTGAAACCCACCCCGTTGAATGATTTTCCCTTGATCCAGCACGATGACTTGATCCGCATTTCGAATGGTCGATAGTCGGTGGGCAATAACGATAATTGTAGTCTTTCCTTTTAGACGATCCAGTGCCGCTTGAATCCCAGCCTCATTCTCTGTATCAAGTGCACTCGTCGCTTCATCCAAAACAAGAATTGCCGGTTTTCTTAGTATTGCACGGGCTAGCACAAGCCGTTGTCTTTCGCCTCCTGAGAATCGGACTCCCCGATCGCCGATAACCGTATCGAGCCCTTGCGGTAATTTGGCAACGAACTCAGTTGCTGCCGCAAACTCCAGTGCTTCCCACATCTCTTCTTCAGATACGTCTGGGCTTATCATAAGCAGATTTTCCCTAATCGTTGTATGAAAGAGAAAGGGATCCTGTGACACATAGCTAATCGATCTTCTAAATGAGCGAATTTGATCATACTGGAGCGGTACTCCATCTATCCGTATTTGCCCTTTTTCTGGTTGTATGAGCCCCATAATAACATCAACAAGCGTACTTTTACCGGCACCTGAACGACCCACGATAGCTGTTGTTTGCAACGATTTAATCTGAAGATTAATATCCGTAAGCGCAAACGTCTCTTCGTCAGGCTGATATCGGAAATACAAATGCTGGCATTCAATGTGCTCATGCACAGCTATTGGCTGCACTTCTTGCTGGTTGGAATCAGGGGCGATATGGAACTCCTGGGCAATCCGCAACTCGTCCTGCAACTTAATGATTGATTGAAACGCGGGAATCGTAGAAGAGATATTTTCTAAATTGGACTGAATACCTGTGAAGCGTGGCCACAATCGAGAAAATATGACGATTATGAGAAGCAATTGCTCTACTTTGGTTTGAAATAAGGTAAAGGATAGATACATAAAAGCAGCAATCAACATTGCGGATGACACTTTATAGAATAGCTGAGAATCAGATCTTAACTTGACATAATTGATCTGCTCGCTCATTAATTTCTGAGTTTGGGAGCGAAACCAAGCTAGCCTGGATTCCTCCAGTGTATTGCTCTTAATATCTTTCATACCACCAAGTTGATCCGTAATGCCTGCCAGAAAGCTTTGGGACAATTGGGAGGTTTGACCACCTATTGATTTCGCCTTTTTAATAAATTTGCGTGAAAAGAAGGTAAGAATAATGCCAAATGTTAATACGAAAACCGTCATCGTCGGAGATAACCAGAAAGCTATGCCAATTTGAATCAACGTAAAAATAATAGACGCAATAAATTGAAGAATTAAGTTAGTTCCATACCCTACACGAGTTAATTCCGTTGTTAATGAATTAATTAAATCTGATCTTCGATGCTTCACAAAAAAAATCCAATTTGATTGCATCAATGCCGAATAGATCTCCAATCGTAAATGACAGAGAAAATTTTGTTGTATGAGGGTATCTCGCAAACTGAGAGATCGTTGAATCATATTCTGCCCTATGTTCAATAGGACGAACATGCCAAGAATAATGGGCAATCCTAGTGCCATGGGAAACTCTTGAAAAAAGGCCAAGAATCGCGAAATAGGAGAACCGCTTGTATTGACATCCATAAGGCCGGCTGCACTGATAATTGGAAGCAATAAGAATACCCCTGCTCCTTCTAATAGACTAATCAATACCATTCCCAGAATACTAAACATCAATTTATTGCCAGTAAATGCATACAGTCTTTTGGTAAAATGTAAGACGTACTCCATGTCTTTTCCCCCTATTGCCATGCGTGATTCCTTGTTTTCCTCCAAGCCCACAGTACAGGTCTTAGTGGGAAATACAGGAAATGTAGATTCCTTGGCAGTGGAAGTATTTCCACATCCATGGGATACGGATATAGGAAACTAATGATATAAAGAAGCTTCAACTGAAAGGACATTAACGAGAATAAGTAACATTTATGGTAGCTAGCAACATCAGCAGGTAAAGGCTCTTGATGAAGATGAATCATCTGTTTCAAATAAAACAGGGCGTCTTGCGCTAGTTCCCTCGGTCGCTTACMACTTGTTACCGTGTATAAATCCTTGCCTAGGGGAGTACCTAACAATTGCGAGGATAAGAGGAGTGCTTGACCGCCAACATGATTCATTTGATACTTTTTCAGTAAACAAGACACATTGCTCCAATCATGTTGAAGCCTCATAATGCGATCGACATCTACTAGCCAGCGAAATCTTGACCAGCCGTGACGAGCGCCATGTGAAGCAAGGAATAGGAAGAGATCGTCATAACCTAGCATAAATACGGGTTGGCTAGCCATTGTGCTTACTCTTCGCCTGTCCCACAATTCTTGAAAGGTTGGTTCATACGAAGGCCCAGGATTGAGTCTCCAGTGAACTTCAAGTTTTATCTTTTTGTGAAGATGGAAGTAGGTGACATGATGATGTCTCCACTGCCAATCATTCAACACCGTTGAGAAGTAGTCATCTTTCACGTAATCAAGTTGGATGAGGAGATCATGTGCCTTCTCTAACTGATCTAAAGAAATGAGCACATCCAAATCACTGCAAGTTCTCTTGGACAGATCTCCATAGAGATCCACCGCGAGCGCAGGTCCTTTGAGCAACAAAACTGGGATCTCATTCTTAGCTAGCAATTGGCATACTTGCTCCATCTCACCGCTTAAGTGAAGCATTTGAAATGTATTCTGTTGATATGCCCTGCGCAAAGCTTCAATAACATAAAATGGAATCGCAGTGCTATTCATTCTTTTCACTTGATTGTAGATATAGGGATATACGCGATGATGCCTTGATAATTCTAAGAAGATATCCCAATTTGTATCTTTCATCAATGGATGTTGGTCAGAAAGCGTTATTCCGTCGTTCTCACACTTCACGAGTTCGAGCAGCAGTTTCAACTCTTTCGATAAGTCGGTTAGATCTAACTTCACATCTGTATTCATTCCATGTCTCCCTTATCTCATTTACCGCTCATCTTTGCGAATTTCCCCACAACTGTAAACCGTTCCATGCCTTCCTTGCCTGTTACATAATAGTGTCCACTTCGCAGCCATGCATGAGCAATCATCTTCATAGATTCATCTTTAGCTGCCCCCAAGTATAGGGTGCTTTCAATTTGACGTCGATGGAGCATTTTCATACCTGCGATAGCCCTTACTAGACATTTACTTTCCCAGAACGTGTACTTACTCATTAGATCAATTGCACTGGCTATTTCCCTAAGGGTTATTCTATTTGTTTCCAATTTCATATTTGAAGTCTCCTGCATGGGAGTTCCCAAAGAAGGCGCTACTTTAGAGAACGGCAAAATTACAAGAATACGTGCCCACCCTAGGTAAATCAAGGCCTCAAACAGTAACAACTTTGTTTTAAAATCAAGAGAAATAAGTACTCTTACCTTATTCACAGATTTTCACCAACATAAATAAGCTTTTCATCCAATAAATGCCTCAAAAAAGATATTACATGCTCCTCACAAATGGTCTGTTCTACATCATACTCTGACAATAGCTTAGTTACTAATTCTATAGCAGAATTAGGGGTAGCGATTAACTCCCATATCCGACCACCTATTTTGCCTAGGTTATAATATCTACCATTCGCTATGTTCATTAATACTTTATCGCCGTCCATGTCACTAACAATGTTACCCTTCCCTTGAACAAATTGGTAATGTAATGGGATATTTAGAATAATCATTATAGTTATTCCCCTCTCTGTAAGGTTTTTAATATTAAGGATACCATGTGCGGAGCAGTAAATCCGGCAGTTGGTCGACGCAGTTGAAAGATATCAATGTTGTTCAATATTTTCACAGTAGTTTCAAAATGCCATTCCATTAGTTGTAGTCGTTCTAGTAGTGAACTTCGAAAAGTTTGACGAAATAAAGTACTTAACCGCGCTAGCCCTTCGATTGTCTGAATTTCAACCTTTTCACTTGCCATGTTACTTAGTTCAAACACGCCTGCAAGGGGTAACGGGTCTGTTAGAAACTGGTTAGAAACTGGAACTAGAAATTTAGTTTCTCTCTGAAATATAGGTTGATAGCTGCTTGTTTCCATCCCAAATTCCATTAGGCTTTCTTGCCAGAGTTTTTGTTGCGGATAGGAAGGCATCACCATAGGAACTTGAGCTTCAGAAAAAGTCACGGCTATTACATCATCACTTAGTAATTCATACCCCTTAGATATGAAAGCCGATGCAAGTGTAGATTTACCAGCTCCTGACGTACCTACGAAGGCATATGCCTTACCACCAATGGCAATTGCACTACCGTGGAGAGGGAGTATCTTCCTTTGCATTAAAAGCGCCCCCATGCAGGTGCCGAGAATAAATAGCCGTATTTGGGATTCATCTGCTCCTATCATGGGAGAAACATGAATGGTATCCCCGTTTTGTATAGCGAATATAGCTGTCTCGGGTACTTGAAACATAAATAAATTCTCTCTTACGACATAGATTTCACCCTGCATAATCGATTTGTTCCACAAATCAGTTAGGTCTGTTATTTGAATGAAAACGTTCACTTGCTCATCAGGGTTAACCGTCTTTATTAATTCAGGCATTTTGATCTCACTACTTATACTTAATCCAAATGCTTTATAAACGACTTTATTTATCGTTTGTATCATTATTTTCACTCCAAGTTTAGGTATGCTCCTTTTTTAATAAACGCCCTTATACCTGTCACTGTATAAGGGCAGTTGGTACTACCTAATTAATTATAAGTCGATTAGCTGAAATGAGTTATCTCATCCGGGTCAGGTTGAACAGCGTCAGGGGTTGCCTTCCCAGGCCCTGCCATTGTCATCTTAACATCAAGCACTTCTATTGTCGGAGTTTCCCATACTTTTTTAGTTTGCATTTAGTCACCCCCTCTCATGTGAAACTTTTAATAAAACGAGAAAATATTAAGCCTCGCATTAATATTCTAAAACCAAATTCGTATACATATTGAGGTTTAGCTGCTGACTTTATTGCAGCGAGTCCAGATTGCAATTCTTTCATATTCAAATATTCTGAAACCATAGGATTCTGGATAAGCTGTTCTAGCTCATGAATAAATGCATCCCACGATGGAGCCATCCGGTGAACACCATCTGCACCTTGAACACCTCGCGTTCGCTGGTTCAGTCTCACCTTGTCAGGTAAATAATCTTTGGTTGCTCTCCTGATTAATGATCTATCAACACCATTTTGAACGTATTGCTCTTCTGGTACAGATAAACAAAAACGAGCGACCCTTAAGTCATTAGTCGGGTCCCGTTCCCAGAGTGAGTAGCGTAAAGATAATTTCGTCCCAATCGTACCGTTCAAACTCCAATAGTAAAGTTGTTCAAACTGGTTTTTTCGGATTTCATACGCACTTTGATTGGAGTAATCCATCCTATCGAAACCATGCTCATGAATTTTTGCGTGAACATTAATCCTTTGTGCAAAATCCGGGTTTATTAGACTCGGAAATTCGGCCTCTTTAGGTGTTATCATTCTCCCTATAAATGGAAAAGCTTTCTTTCCTACCAACGAAAGGACTCGCTTCCTTCCAGTCCCCATATTCAAGCTATACTGTTTGGCTTCATGGTGAAGCTGAATCCATTTCATTTTTCTCATTAGAATAGCTTGATAATCAAGCGCTGGCCCCCAAGATACGGTCCAGTTGCCTCGCTGCCCGTTGAGCAAAACACCCACGCCTTCCTGGTGAGCCTTCTCGTAAATCCCTTTCAGCCAAAAAGAATTCTCAAAGAATTTGTAAGGCATCTCCATCGTATCGAGCCAATCGTCGATTTCAGATAATGGACTAAGCCCTTTAAAATCCAGATAGTTTTCTTTAATATTCCCCACATAGTCAACAGTTGATTGAATATACGGTTTTTCATTAGCAAATCTACCTTTATGTGTCCAATCCGTAAAATCATCAACTGGAACATAGCTGTACGTATGTAATTGTTTATTTTCATTTTTTAACGCTCTTGCAGCAAAGCTAGCAACTGACCCGGAATCTAGCCCCCCGCTTAGATGCGCGCCGACTTGTCGGTGTGTTCGTATCCTGGCTCTTACCGCTTGGCTAAAAACTTCACGAAATGCTTCTTCATATTCGTTATTTGACTTTAACTTCAATGTTTTTCCTTTAGTTAACGTACAGTACCTTGAAAAATGCACTCTTCCATTTGCTACAGTAATTGAATGAGAAGGTGGCAATTGCTCTATATTTTCATATACGGTAGAAAAGCAATCCAATGCATCTGTAGTCAAAGGAATAGCAAGAAACTCAGCAACCCATTGTTGGTTAAGTTTTTTCTCAACTCCTGGTAAAGAAAGCAGGGGTTCTATTATGGTACAAAAGATAAACCGATTCGAGGTTCGTTGAAAATACAACGTCCTACTCCCCGAGAAATCCCTAGCCCCAAACATTCGCTGCTTTCTCTCATCCCATATCATGAAAGCGAAATCCCCAATTAAATGCTTTGGACTCTCCTCGCCCCATTTATGGTACGCCAGCAAGATCAGCTCACTATCCGGCATCTTCGCTCTTCGTTCGCGTTCAATTTGTAATTTGTCAAATAACTCATCTCGGTTATCAATGATTGCATCCGCAGTGATGGCTAATTTTCTTGCAAAATCATAGTAGGGCAATCGCTCACCGACGGATTCTGGCGTTATCCATTGTGCATGGCAGCCGAGGAATACGTGATCTTGGTGCCATGTTTGAATGTCATCTGCTGGAAATTTCTCTAAATCGAACATCATGCGATATCCATTCTCGATTTGAATTGGCTCTTGATTGTAGTTGTATATTCCAGCAATGGCACTCATCAGTTCACCCTCTTCACTTAATGAATCATCTTTATTCAAAGTTCTTATTAAAGAACGTTCCTATGCAATTTAACTTTATATTTAGGAAATTTCATTTCATTAGTAAGATTCTCTTTCGATCACTTGCCGTTCTTTATCGAGAACAATATCAGAATATCACCTTCAATCTGCACTGTCAACTGCCTTTCTAAAACTTTTTTATTCTGCTAGAAAACCTTGAATTTCCCAAGTTATAGAAGGCATKGATCAGCGCAGCCCAGGTATGCGAAGCCGAATCAAAGTTAAAGAATTTGTTATGAATCTTATTCGCTAAAGCCACCCAATAACGGCTGCCAGACGTACTACTTGCCTTCTTATAAGAGACAGGCAGCTCTTTAATATCCCCTAGATGAGGGAAATGGCCGTACACGTTCACTAAGGTTCGGTGTATTCTTCTTAACGTTTGATGAGATGCAGCATCTTTAAAGAGCACTTCAAAGTTAATGTCATCAGGATGCCGATGGAGCATTTGCATAATGTCCATATAATATTTAGGCGAGTCCATGTAATGACTCCAACCGTGCAAGCAAATCATATAGAACGTATGATAGACGGAAAGTTCCTTCACATGCTGATACGATGCGAATGGCGTCGCATGCTCCCAGAATTCACTCATATTGATATTGGATGTTTGTTCCACAAGTACATTCCAATGAAGCTCAACGGTCATTGGAATCGGACTAGACGGCAATCGTTTGGAGAAACTCCAATGGAAATGAGATGGAGACCTCAGCTCCTCAATGTCGAATCCGAGAGATTTTAGACATCGAATCGCGGTATATAAATCGGACTTCTGGATTAATACATCAATATCCGAAGTCGCTCTAGCGCCAAAATGGCCGAAATACTTTTCAGCAAAACGAACACCTTTTAACGGAATGACGGAAATACGCGATGTCTCAAACTGTCGAAGGATTTGGTCAAGTTGATTTTTGATGAAAAAATTAAGACAACGCGTCTCATCAGAGAACTGCATTAAACGTTCCTGAAAAAAGGTAGGAACCTGGGACCATTTTCCCTGCTGATGGATTAAACCATACATTTGTGACCCTATGGAATATCGTTTGATTTCCTCGAGTGCCTTCTCATACAATATCGACTCCTCCGGAAGAGAAGCTTGGGGATCATACAACGCTTTGATTAAAGGCATCAGCATAGCCCCACTCCCCCCTCATTGATTCCATTCCATGTAAACGACGATATACCCCTTCCTTTTGCATAATCTCCTCATGTCGTCCCATTTGCACAATTTCCCCTTTGTCCATCACGATAATGTAATCTGCTTTGTGAATGGAAGCTAGGCGATGTGTAATAATGAGCGTGGTCCGATTATGCATTAGGCGATCCAATGCCGCTTTCACATGGTATTCCGTCTCACTATCTAGGGCTGACGTGCCCTCATCTAATAAAAGTATAGGTGCATCTTTCAAAATCGCTCTTGCGATCGCCAACCGTTGTCGTTGTCCACCCGAAAACTTCATCCCGTTTTCACCAATTTCTGTATCATAGCCCTGAGGCAGCGATGAAATATAGGCATGAATTCCCGCCATTTTAGTCGCTTCGATCATTTGCCTATCGGTAATATCAGGCCGCGCAACTAGCAAATTATCTCTTATAGTACCACTGAACAGCATCGTTTCCTGAGAAACATGAGCGAACAGACTTCTTCGCTCAGAAAGCGACAGGCATGAAATTTGGCGTCCATTAATTGAAATCTCACCCGCCTGCGGTTTATAGAAACCCTGGAGCAAATTGAACAAAGTGGTCTTCCCAGCTCCGCTTAAACCTACTATGGCAACGATTTTCCCAGCTGGAATGTGTAAATTCAGATGTTCAAATAAAGTGGCTTGCCCCTCATACTGGAACGTAATATCGTGGAAGGCAATGGAGGACACAAAGGGTTCAACTTTCATCGCTGCTGGGAAATCATCTGATTCCGCTTTGATCTCCAATACTTTAAATATTCGCTCCATTGCAGACATCGATTTCTGCAAGCCAGCCCATTGTCCGGCGAACTCGGTTAATGGATACACCAAATGATTGACGAGGTTGATAAAAGTTAGTAAAGCTCCTACAGATAACAGACCCATGGAGATATAATAGGAACCCAAACATAAGCTGACTAGAAATGTTATTGAAGCGGCAGCTTGACTCCCCACATAAAACCATCCACGCAGCCTGGCATTGTTCAGTTCCAACGCATAGAGCTTCTTATTTTTAATTGCATATTTCGTAAATACGGCTTTCTCCATAAGAAAGGAGCGAATAACGAAAAAGCCTTGAAATGTTTCATTTAACAGCACATTGAATTGAACAACTAAATTCTGAATTCGCCGATTATTATTTCGCAGTAATATGCCAAAGATAACCCCAGAAACCATGGCCACTGGTGCTACACATGCACATATAAGCGCTAGTTTCCAATTGATGTGCAGTAAATAAATGAGAACAGCACCATAAATAAAAGGTAACTTAATCAAATTTATTAGGCTGCTGCCAATAATGCCATCTAAGTTATGAATATCATTCGTGAAATGAGCTAATAAATCGCCAGAATGAATACGATCTACTTGTTTGCCTGGTAATTGTAAAATGTGTTTGAATAGGTGCTCGGAGAAGTCCCTTTTAACGGCATTGGTGGCAATCGTCTCCCAAAGGGTATTCAGATAAGTGGAGGTAATACTAAGTAGAACAAGTGCGATACCAAGAGGTACTAACCATTTCATCCGTGAGATGTTACTATGAATTGCTGCATCTGTGATCGAACCAAAAAACCATGAGAATCCAATAGTTAGCATAATTTCAACGAAGAGTAAGAGGAGGAGACCTATGTAAGATCTGCGATGTTTCCTGATGTAGGGCTTCAAAACGTTATACGTTCTGCGGGTTTCTTTCATTTTCAATAAACCGTTCATTTCATCGACACTCCATTACTCATTCTACGATTTCGCCAGTTTGCTTCGAACCAAATAGAATTGAACTAATCGCGATAACTGAGGGAGTGTAAGTATAGCCCAGCCCCATGTACTTGAAGCTAGATTCGTAATTTGAATAAGCCGGCCATTGCGGTTTTTCCAAATCATTCTTCCGATGATCTGATCCTGTCCAATCCATTCGTCATACGTTACATTCGTATCACCTTTGCACAGATATTGTGGTTGTTGATTGTTCATCACGATACGGGACAACCGATGGGCGATCAAATGACCGTCTCGGGCGCGAAATAAGAGAATATCTCCTTTTTTCATATGTGATGCTTCTATGCGCACAAATCTACAAATATCCCCCTTCTTAATAAAAGGATACATGCTCATACCTTGCGCAGGCAGATCAATCCAACCTCGTTTCTCCATGGTTTGTGCAATGACCTGATCGATGTCCTTATGATCCAGCAAGCTGAACAAGACCCCGATTCATCATATCATGCAAAAATACTTCGACATCTGTTTCAACATCGCTATGAACCGACTGAAATTCATTGCGTACCGCATCAGCAATTGTATCTATAGACTGTGCCGTGCCGAGAAGAGACCAGCAAAATCCACCCACACCATTCAGCTTCGTTAACGTATACTCATCCGTATTGAGAATAATCCATTCCATATCCAGCTCAATAGACTCATAATTATTCATTCGTACATATTGCGTCATTACGAGATCAACTCCCAAAAAGTATCATTTTTCTGAAAATGCAATTCGCAAATCGTGACTGCTTTGGCTAAATCCAGTAACAAATGCAGGATATTAACCGTTTCTTCCAAGCTATGTGACCAATAAAATACTTTATTAACAAGTTGTAGAAAACCATCTGACTTGCTAAGTGTGACCATATGATTAGAGGAAGCTTGATTCAATAAATAAATACCTGCTAGTGAACTCTTTTCCATACTGCCTGATCGAGATAATTCACTTCGAAAAGGTGAATCAAACACCGTTATGGTATCTGGTGTAATTTTGACAATCGTAGCTTCATCGGAGAGAAGCTCACGAGGATTAGACAATTTCGCTGCGGTTGATTTGCCAGCGCCAGAGTGACCAGCGAACAAATAAGCCTTATCCTTCTCGATCACGCAAGACGAATGAATGAGTAGTCCCCACTGCGTATGCACGAGAAATGAGCTGTAAAGATTCATGAACGCATGCTTTAATGCTAATTCATTGTGCACAGAGATCGATGCTTCACGATAATCACTATCAACCACGATGAGGTAATCAGACCTTCGATAGACAATTTGATTGTTCTCTTCCTGTTTGATGGATACCTCATAATTTACAAACGGAACACCATATCCTTCATGAAGCCTAACCCTTAGATGAGGGGTAGACGGTGACGCGGGTATAATTGTGAAATTTCTCCGGATCCAATCTATGATCTTCTTCGACTGACTCTGCACTTGAATACAATGCTCACCAATTATCGTATATATGTGTTCCATGCTTCTACCCCTCGAGACTTCATTAATAGGGGAGGCCAACTTGCTCCATACAGCATCTCATTGACCTCCACAGAATAGCTTTTTCTAGTGCTTTCCATTGCCCTTTCCATTATGCGGCCCTGTGTAGGGAGGATTCGGATAGTTAATGCCACCATTACCGTTCCCTGGATGATTTAGATTACCATGACCCTTATTCCAACTCTGGGCTGTTTCAAACCTGACTGGTTGCTGGCTTAACACCATGGGTGGAGAATACACTTTTTGTTTCAGATCCTCATTTTCCATCTTTTCTTCTCTCCTATTCTTTCAACGTTTGAACTAGTTTTCTTACTTCTCCGAATGGGGTATCTATCACCTCATAGAGACGAAGGGTTAACGTAGCTTCTAAAGTATCTGCATCGAAGGTCAGGATTTCTGTACCCGTCACCAGCTTTTTCTCGCCCACGAACGAATATACTTTCGATGTCATAATTCGGTTTGAGGCATCCGCTACCTCTAATCTCAGCTTGGAAAAGCTCTGATCCACGACAATCTCATCCTGCAGTTTAATATCAAAGGCCACACCTAACTTATAGGAATAATTAGGTCCGTTTCCTACATTGAAGCTTCTTTGCAATGACGTGTCATTTATTTTAACCTGAAATGGATAGAAAGCTAGGGTGCTGTCTGTTGTATCCATAACTTTCGTCTTGAACGCAGCGATGGTGAAGTTATAGGGCTCAACCTTTTTGCCATCAAGAATCTCCATCGTTAGACGCTCACCTGTCTCTGAGTTTGGCACAATGTACGTATAGTAGATAACGTAGCTAATATTGGGGATCAGCAAATCTACCTTCGTATCCTGCCTAGTACCTGAGAACTTTTTACCATTAGCAATTGTCAGCACCGTCTGGAAGGAAGGAACTGGGACGGAATCGCCACTTTTATTCAGTAATTTAAACTTGGCAACCACGGCTTTGAAACCGCCGCCTGCGCTCTCGCTCATATTCAGGTCAACCATGGATACCTCAATATCCGATCGAATCAATTGACTGATGGGATCGAACTGAATCGGCTTATTCAACTCATAAGACCCTAATGGATTCAGTAATCGAGTTGAATTGGTTGCACCTACTAAATTGATCATCAATCTACCGATGGTGTAAGAGGTATGCGTTTTATCATCTGCTACAAAATCCTCCGGCGTTAGCACTGTTAAGTTTTTCAACTCCGCTCGGCTCTTAACCGGTATGGCGTAGTGCACATAATTCTTCTCACCAGGATCTAGTATCAGCTCATCTTGCTCTAGTCTTTCACCAATAAATACTTTATTCCCTGACTTCCCATTTATTCGAAAATCAGGCACAGTGATGGGCTTGTCTCCAATGTTGGTTGCAAGGAATCCGACGACTGTTTTGATCCCATTGGCCGTATTCTGTTCATTCAAACTCACAGGTTGATATTGAATTTTGTCCGTAAGCATAGGGATGGTGAATGTATCCTGCCACTGCTTGATTTGAGCTGGGTCTGAAAGGTTTGCTTTATCCCCTTTCCACTCCAGATCCGCGATAGGCAGAGAGATAATTCGCTTTTCCACCTTCGGATAGACGAATTCATCCACATCCGACCATGATAGCTCATCTAAGGCAAATACATCATATCGATCTACGACATTGAAATAGCTGAGCTCGATGGTTTCCTTCGGCTGAATATTTCTCGCATTTGCTTGACTAGGACGCATAATGTATTCCAAACCCTCGTTCGTTTTGACACGAACTTCATACTCAGGGACACCGACTAAGCGCTCACCAGCGTTATAGTAACGAACAACAGCGCCGATTCTGGTTCCCTCTGAAGTAGGTTCATTTAATACGCTTTTAACATCAACTTGTAGAGATTCCGTCAGTTGGTAACGACTAAGTGTGTAGGATTGTGAATACTTCTCATCAGCAGCAACATGGAAGGATGCCGATGGAATGACCAGAGAAACGGCTAGGATGAACATTATCGTTGTTTTTTTCCAATGTATTTTCAAATAAAGTCACTCCATTTTTATTTATTGCTCTTCAACTGCCGCTACTTGAACTTTCGCTTTATCCGTTAAAGCGCTAGGATTGGATTTCACAACCATCTCGCCTTCCTTAAGACCAGAAAGCACCTCTTGCTTAGGTTCGTTTAATCTGCCCAGTTGAATGTTACGTTTCTCTACGGTATCACCCGAGACTACATATACATAAGCACTATCGCCTTCTCTAACAATGCTATAGGTCGGTACGGTCAACACGATGAGATCCTTTTCCTCCGACAGTTGCAGTTTCAACTTTGTACCTGGCTTTAAGCTAAGATCCTTGTTTGGTACTTCAAGATTAATTTCATATGCTTTCGTTTCAGGGTCCATGACTTTGGAGAGGTAGCTAATAGCCCCTTGATACTTGGTTTTGTTGTTAGGAAGTAAGTACGACATTTCCTTCTTCCCACTGGCTAGCTTCATCTCTTCATCGGATAGCTGAGACTTAATTTTGATAGGATCCAACCTTTGAATCATGGCAATCTGGGCTCCTGCCTGAATACCCATTCCAGCTTCAAATGGCATCTCCGTCATAAGACCGCTGACGGTAGCCTTTACTTCAAGATTCTGGATCGATTGCTCAACCTGCTGCAAGGTAAGCTTAGCTGCTTTTAGTTGCGAATCCATTTCCGATGTCATATCAATGGGGTCAAATGTTTGTAATTTAACCTTCATTTGATCTAGATCCATCCGAGCATTCATCATCTGTGTTTCCATTTGGTACAGCTGAGCTTTGGTTGCGAGTCCAATATCAAAGTCATTCTTCATTTTATTGTAGCTGCGGACAAGCGAGGTCATCCCCAGTTCCATTTTTTGAATGCTATTACTTAATTCAGATTTCTGATTTTCTGTTTCCTTCTTTCCTCTTACTCTCGCTTTTTCAATCGCGTCCTGCAGCGATTGAACGGTTGCAGCAGCTGCTTCCCGCCCTGCAAGAGTTTCACTGGATTTTAACTTCAGAATGACATCGCCCTCTTGAACCATATCGCCGCGCTTCTTCATAATTTGCTCAATTTCACCGGTTGCTTTAGACATTATTTTAAATTGAGCAGAAAATTGTACTTCTGCGACGCGCTCTGGCGAGTCTCCAATTTTTTGTGGAATCACTTTGAACACTCTAACCGGTTGTTGCGATTGATCAGTGTAGACTGAATTTGCGTCTGTATTCACAATCGCGGTGTCCGAACATCCCGCCAAAATTCCAATACTGAGTGTTAAAATAGAAGCAATTCTTACAGTTCGCGACTGTGGCTTTCTTCTTTTTTGTCTCATTCGCTATAAACTCTCTCCCCTTACTTTATTTTTTCAAAAGAATTGATTAGAGATAAGCATCTGCCTGATGGTCTTTCACTTCATTAAGTACAACGCCAATCAACTTCATATTCGTTAACATGAGCTCTTCTTTCACTTTCTTCGCAATGTCACGTTTGAGTTTGCCATGTTCAACAATAAGCAGGACACCATCACTCTTGGATCCCATAATTTTGGCATCCGTAATTGTCAGTAACGAGGAGGAGTCAATAATGACAATATCGTAGTTCTCTTTCAGCGTTGCGAGTAGGGTATCCATTAACTTAGAGGCTATCAATCCCGAAGGATTCTGCGTCCTCGATCCCGACGGGATTAATTCGAGATTCTCTACGATCGTCTCTCGTACGATTTCATTAATGGAAATTTGCCCTTCCAGATAGTTCGTTAACCCATGACTAGGCTCAACGCCAAATACCGAGTGAATCGATGGATTTCGTAAATCCGCATCAAGCAGCATGACCTTACTTCCAATCTGAGCATAGGCGACAGCTAATTGAACCGCAGTTGTTGTCTTGCCTTCACCCMGACTTGCTGAAGTGATCGTAATGGTCTTGGCCTCACGACCGAATACGGAGCATTCAATATTAAATCTCAATGAACGATATGCTTCTGAGGTCGTGGAGTTATGTATAATTTGCTTCAAGGCGACTGATGTCGAATTAGTAGATAGTTTTCGCATATGGAATATCCTCATCATTTTTACTTTTATTTTTTCGCTGTTTCAATTTCAACTTTCCGTACTTAGCTTTCGGTATGTGAACCAAGGTTGAAAGTTCGAATACTTCTCGGATATCTGCGTCTGTTTTCAACGTATCATCTAACGCATCCAACAGCAGAATGATACCAATTGTAGCAGCCAAGGAAGCAAAAAAGCTTAAGATAATGTATTGATTCGACTTTTGATTCACTGGGGTAGGATTGTCCTGAACTTTGGCTCGATTCAGAATCGTAATATTATCAACCTTCATGATATGAGGGATTTCTGTTTGAAACACATCGGAGACAGCGTTTGCGATACCAACAGCTCTTTCATGTGAGAAATGTCTAACTACAATCGACATAACTTGCGTATCATTTAAATTGGTCACGTTGACGATGGAAATTAATTGATCTGTCGATACTCGTAAATCAGGGTAACGTTGGACGACTTTGTCCATAATAGCTGGTGTTTTAATGATTTCTTTGTAGGTATTGATCAGTGCCATATTCACACCGATCGCACCATAATCGATCTGCTCCGTTCCCAGTTGATCTTGCTCAAATGTTTTATTCACGATTAATTTCGTTGATGCCTGATAGATCGGAACATAATTCGAAGTTGTATACATACTTGTGAGGAAGGTACAAATAAAAACGACAATAACGATAAGCCACCATCGCTTCTTTATAACCATCAGATATTCCTTAAAATTAATTTCCATGATTCCCCTCCAATAGAAGACTATTTCGATTTGCTATGATACTATTTGTATCTTAATAGTTACTCTTACTTTAAGATACTTTTCGTATCATGTCAACACAATATTATCGTTTTATAGTTCCAAATCGTATCATATTTAAACGAGCTGTAGAATGCAAAAAGCAGCACTTTCCCCCTAGAGGATAGGCTGCTTTTACAAGGTAAAACTCCCAAATTATCTCATTCCCATCGATGCTACGCGGACGGATTCACCCGCGCCTAATCTTGAAACTAGCAGAGCTTGCTGCAACAGTAAGGCTAGCAGCTTCCGCATGGAGCCAATACCGATTTTACCCATAATATTGGCAAGGTGAATTTTCACTGTTTTCTCACTAATACAGCAATTATCAGCAATTTCTTTGTTGGTATATCCATATGTAGCAAGTAAAGAAAGGATTTCGGTTTCACGTTGAGTTAGACCATAGTTGGAATAAAATTGAAGTAAAACGTCTGACTTTTCTGAGATCATTGGCTTCATATGACAACTTCCTTTATATGAATGTGTCTTTCTCGACTGAGATCAAGAAAGGTATTTTCGATTTTCACGAGCGGTTTCGTATCATCCGTTGGATTAATATAGACGACTTCGCCCCAACGGCCATCTGTGAGGAGCACTTGCCTGCCGACGAGATTGCAGATGATATTTTGCAAAAATACGGAAACAATATGCGGATCTAATTCGCCAAAGAAACCTTTCCTTAAGCGGCTGACGACCTCGTGAAAAGGCATCATTTCATGATAGGGCCTCTTCGATGACATCGCATGGAACACATCTGCAACAGCTACAATACGGCTCATTTTATCCAATTGACTATCTTGCAGCTGCAAGGGATATCCCGTCCCATCTGCTCGCTCATGATGCTGCAGGGCAACCAGAGCTACACGATAGTTAATGCCTACCGTTTCACGCAGCATATTATAGCCTAGAATGGTGTGTTTTTTAATTTCTTCATATTCTTCTGTCGTTAATTTGCCTGGCTTCATTAGAATTTCTTGTGAAATTTTGATTTTACCCACATCATGCATGGTCGCTGCTAAAGATAATAGCGCCACTTCTGTATCTGCGAGCTCCATCCATTTGCCAATGAGTGTCGAAAGAATGCCCACGCCAATATTGTGTTGATGGGTGTATTCATCCTTCGCTTTGACGGCTTGAAATAATTGAAAGAGATCCGGATTATCTGCCGCTTGCTGGACGATAGGAATTAATTCTGACTTAATCTCAAGCAGTGGTATTTTCTTTTGCGTCTGAATACGTTCGAATAAGTCTTTGGCATATTCTGTCGCTTTTTGAACAAGACGGTTAGTGTCATGAGCAGGTGTAGTTTGCGTCTGGCCATCAGGCATATTCGTGGTTACGATGTCCATCGTATCAATGCGATGCTGCTTAAATAAGTCCAAATGCTCTTGATTGAGAACGGTATGGATAGGAACTAAGACTAGCCCATAACTTGTTGTCACATCATATCTTAATCTTTTACCCAGTAGGTCTCTCAAGATATCCCGCTCCATTAATTTCAAAATCATACCAATTTCTATTATATACGACATGCGTCTTCGCATATATGGGAGAAATAACCTATATTTCGACAAAATTATCTAGGTTAATTTTCCCAGTTACTTCTATTATACCATTCCATATAGGACTAGCGATCCTTTACTTTTGTTATTTGCTATCCGTGACATCCGTCTATCCCCCTGCATATAGTAAGTATCGACAATCCGCTTTTACCTAAGGAGGACTTCACGAATGGCTTCGAACAAAAAGCAAGAACTGCGTGACGTAGAGCTTGAAACGGAGATTTCACCAAGCGCGGCAACGGAATCAAACTATCCAACTGCTTATTATCCACAAGATACGCCATACCCTTACGGCTATCCCGTACCTCAATACTACGGCTGGGTACCTGCCTATGATCCGCGTGGACTAGGTGGTTTCGGTGGACCTGGCTTCCCAGGGACTGGCGGCATGATGCCGGGCTTCCCAGGTGGGCAAGGCAGCTTCGGTGGACCTGGTGGATTCCCGGGAGGACCAGGGTTCCCTGGCGGACCTGGCGGTTTCCCGGGTGGACCTGGTGGATTTCCTGGCGGACCTGGCGGTTTCCCAGGTGGACCCGGACCAGGATATCCACCTCCAGGACCTGGAACAGGTCAAGGTGGATATCAACCACCAACCTCTGCACCCCCATCCCAGATTCCCACTAAGCCGCTTAAAGCACCTGGTGTTTACGCCGTAGATCCGGGCGGTATCTCCCGCTGCTTGTTCAGATTCACATATATCTGGCAAAGCAACGGACAACAATACTGGTATTTCCCAGTGTTCGTTGGACGGACATCAATTTCTGGATTCCGCTGGACCGGATTCTCCTGGATGTTCTTTGGGATTGATTTGCGCTTTATTGACTCCTTTACTTGTTAATTCTTCACGACAAATTAAACCAGTCAACATCGGTTTGGCGGATGTTAACTGGTTTTTTGCTGGCTAACTACTGAAATGAGCACGCAGCACAATACTTCTACTTCTACTTCTACTTCTACCTCTACCTCTACCTCTACCTCTACCTCTACCTCTATCTCTACCTCTACTCTATATGCCGCTTCTACCATCCAGCCTTTCTCCGCCGCCTACTAAACAAGTTAAATGGATTTTATGAAGCTAATTTTGCTGATTCTCACCTTTTTGGAGCATTTGATGGATTTCCTGCAGTTAATTTTCACCAAAATCCACCAATCAGCCGATCTCGCTCATTTTAGCTGTACTTTTTCCATCTATTCGCTAAATCTTAGGTGATACGGCGATTTTAGCTGTATGTTTTACATTTATTTGAAAGCTAGCTACTTAAATGAGCACACAGCACACTACTTCTACTCGTCCAACCCCACTCTACTCACAACCAGCATTATGGTAGCGCCCCACTAATCTGGGGTAAGCTTCGCTTAACCCACAGCCTCACATAAATCTTAAAAAGCTTCTACCCCCACGCCAACGTGGGGATAGAAGCTTTTTCCTTGCCTGTTGGATGCTCTTATCCTTGAGCCCACTTCGTTAATTCTCTTGCCAAGCAAACCGATACCCAATCCCTGGCTCCGTCAATATATATTGAGGTCTCGCAGGATCTGTTTCGATCTTCTTTCTCAAATGTCCTACATATACGCGTAGGTATTGGCTGTCAGATTCATATTGCTGACCACCCCACACTTGCTTAAGCAGCTGCTTATGTGTCATGACACGTCCAGCGTTAACGCCAAGCACCTTGAGCAAGTCATACTCGGTTGGCGTTAACTTCAGCTTCTCACCATGCAGCTCTACGCTGCGCTTGGCCAAATCAATGACAAGCTGGCCGAGCTTCAGCACAGGCTCATCCGGCGCTTTGGCGATATGCCGAAGAGCCACACGCATGCGGGCCATGAATTCGCCCATGCCGAATGGCTTCGTCACATAATCGTCTGCGCCGCGATCTAAGGCAGCGACCTTGTCTGGCTCTTGATCCTGCGCCGTTAAAATAATGATGGGCACATTCGACCACTCACGAATGCCGTCCAGCACCTCCATGCCGGTCAGATCCGGCAGGCCCAAATCTAGCACGATGAGATCCGGACGGAACATCGCCGCCTGCAGCAAACCATCCTGACCTGTTGCAGCTTCTGCCGTTTCGAACCCGTGTGCGGTCAAAGTGACCCGCAATAACTTCCGTATTTGTGCCTCATCATCAATGACTAAAATTTTCGCCCCTGTGGCTGTCATGTTTCATTCCGTCCCTCTTAGCGAACTGTGATACAAGCGATTACGGTGATAAAGGTAATTTTAGTTGGATAACAGTGCCTTGACTGCCGTCCCCCCTCGCACCAGCGCTTATCAAACCACCATGCGCTTCCACGATGCTCTTACAGATAGCGAGTCCAAGCCCTGTACCAGGAATATGCTTGGTACGACTTCCCCGATAGAATTTCTCGAATATCCGTTCCCTATCAGATGGGAGAATGCCCGCTCCTTCATCTGTAATTGTCAGGCGCAACCAATCGCCATCCTTTTCAGCTTCAAGACGGATTTCGCTGCCTTCAGGCGAATACTTAATGGCATTGCTGATCACATTGATCAGTACTTGTTCCATAAGAACTTCATCCAGTGGAACGGATGGCAGATCCGGATCCAGAACGACACTAACGACTCTATCCTGCAGCGCATCCTTCAACTGTGTTAAGGCAACACCGACAACATCCTCGATCCCGCACCACATTTTATTTAAGCGTAACATTCCGCTTTCAATCCGAACCATACCGAGCAAATTCCCCACAAGTCGATTCATGCGAGTAGCTCCCTCGCGCGTCGTTAACAATAACTCTCGCCGATCTTCTGGGCCAAAGACGTCCTCCCCCTCGAGTAATCCCGTGACAGAGCCAATAATTGTAGCCAGCGGCGTGCGCAATTCATGGGAGAGTGAATCCAGCAAAGCCGTACGTAGCTTCTCCGATTCGGCAGTCAATTGTGCCACTTTGGCCTTATCCGCAAGCTTAACCCGGGATATTGCAACGGCAACAAGATCCGAGAGCGCTTCAATGATCCGAATAAGCTCTGGCATATCGGACATTAATCGATCGCCAACTTGTACAGCAAGCACACCATGTACCTGCTGGTCTGTCGCTAAGGGGACATGCAGATCCGATGATTCACTTAATGTGCGAGTCCCTCGACCCGCAATCGTATTGTTGCTGCTCACCCATCCGGCGATAGATAGGTGGGCTTCCTCGCCCGCCCATTCTCCACTATCCTTCGAAAAAGCTTCTACCTGCTGTTCACCTTCTGGGTTTGGCAAAATGATCGCAGCCTTCGCATTAAGCGTATCAGAAACATGTTGAACAATCTGCTCCAGCAAAATGTCTAAGTCTGAAATGGCTGTAATCTTGCGACTTAACGCATACAACGCAGCGGTATTCGCCTCTTTCTGCTGCGCTTGTTGGAATTGCTTTCTAAGCTTTGAAGCAAGGCTTGACGTAAGACCAGCCACACACAAGAACACAACAAAGGTTAGGACATAACGTAAATCAGCAACGGTTAGACTGAGAGTTGGTGGAACAAATAAGAAATCAAAAGCTAACACCCCTAGTCCCGCAGCAAAGAAAGAGGGCCCTCTTCCCCATCGAACAGCACTAAACAAAACCGGAAATAAATAGAGAAGCGAGATATTGACGAGATCAAAGAAAAATTTAAAACCTTGTAAAAATATCGTCAACAAGACKATAAAAAGTGCAGTTAAACCATACGATTGCCAGTTTGCATGTTCTTTTTTTTGAGTTTCCATATTGTTTATTTTACCCTATTTCGCGGAGTTTGCCACGAGTCATAACCAGCAACAATAAGCACATCCATTGTGCTTGCATGCGGTATAAGCTTTTTGACGATAGCGTCTTTCCAAACGATGATTTGCGTAGCTCCGGCATTCTTTGCTTTTGCTGCAAAATCGCGTGGAATTTGGTTACGATTCACTACCTCTTGATACGAAAATTCGCCTCCCAAGCGAATGGTTAGCTTCTCTAGCGTCTCTAATTTTGTCTTCCACTCGTCATTCGTATGCCGAGCCACAATAAAGCTTACATGCCATACTGCTTTAAGCCGATGTGCAATGCGAAACCCTCTCCGAATTAAGCGATCGGCCTGCGAAATTTCTGTCACACAGACGTAAATGACTTCTTTCCGCCGCCACGGACCACGTAGGGAGCTCTTACGCTCCATGGATTCCAATCGTTCATCAACATCATCCGCGATTTCACGCAGCGCTAATTCACGTAAGGCGATCAGATTCCCTGTTTTAAAAAAATTGTTCAGCGCCTGATCCACTTTTACCATCGCATAAATCTTGCCGTCTCTCATACGAAGCTGCAGCGCTTCTGGGGCAACATCAATTAACTGTACTTCATCTGCAGCACGTAAAATACTATCTGGTACCGTTTCCCGCACGCGAATACCCGTAATATGCTCAACAGCATCATTCAGACTTTCCAAATGCTGAACGTTGACAGTCGAGATAACCGAAATGCCCGCTTCTAGAATCTCCAGCACATCTTCATAGCGTTTCTTATTCTTACTTCCTGGTACATTGGAATGCGCAAGTTCATCAACCAGAACCACCTCAGGTCGCAGACGAATGATCGCTTCTGTATCCATCTCCATCAAGTTAATACCTTGATACTGGTTTACAGCTCGCGACACAATGTCAAGATCACCCACTTGCTGGGTCGTCTCTATTCTTCCATGGGTTTCAAGCAAACCTATCTTCACATCGATCCCCTTTTTGAGCAGATCATTACCTTCCCGCAGCATCGTATACGTTTTACCGACACCAGGCGCAGCGCCAATATAAACCTTGAATCTGCCGCGTTTGATTTTTTCAATTTTCGCTTCCACTTCCTGCTTGCTCAGACGTCTAAATTTGTAAGGCTCCTTGGGTGTGTGAATATGAGCAGGCAGAATACGCTCTCCCTCCTGAGAAGCTCGATCAGCCACCAGAAACACATCGATATTTTTGGTTCTTTTTAACACGCCATTGATAACCGAGCCTTGCAGAAAAGTTTGCCATTTCGTTTGTTTGGAATGCCCTAATATAATGCGTGTAACATAATTGGCATTCGCATAGTCAACTAAAATCTGAGGGATGCAGCGGCGAAAAGAAATCGGGAGCTCTTCAAATTTCCCGTCTATTTTCTCTACAAGCTTCATAATTGATCTTCGAAATGCAGCCGCTTCTTTGGTAAACGTTTTGCCCTTTTTACGCAGCGTGACGACATGCAGATCGCCATTCAATCGCTTCGCGATTTGTTGACCTCGGCGTACATAAATGGATCCATTCCAGTGATATTGCGTTGTAACCAGAATACGCTCCGTTGCTCCTGACGGCCCCTGAAACCCCATTTGTTCACGATGTGCTTCCAAAGAATCGTTCACATCCTCGGCAACAAGGCGGAGGGCCAATTCACGCAGCACGCCTAAATTACCTCGTTTAAATAAGGCTGCATCTCTGTTCCCCTTTAAATGCCCCTCACCTAGCCTAGTTAATATTGTTTCCGGCGTTGCATCAATAAGTCTCACTTCATCAGCCAGCTCTAATGTATCAGAGGGGACGCAGTGGCCAACTTCAATGCCAGTCAGTTTATGAGCAACCTCCATCGCCCCTTCCAACTCATAGACATTCACCGTACTGATCACGCTAATATCGTGCGAGAGTAAATATTTAATATCTTCGAGTCTAGTTGGAAATTGCGCGCCATCTCGGTTGTGATGAGCAAGACCATCAACGAGAACGACTTCAGGATTTCTTTCGAGTAGGGCTTCCAAATTCAGATCCTTTTGTTCCACGCCGTCTTTTATCCAATGAATGCTGGGTACCCGCTCCAGATCCCCTAATTGTTCCACAGTTTCCGGTCGTTGGAGTGTCGATACCGCACATATCACCACATCGATCCCTTGCCCCTTGAGATTATGTCCTTCTCGCAGCATATGATAGGTTTTACCAGATCCGCTGACTGCCCCGATATAAATTTTAAAGCTGCCACGGTGCAGTTTGGAGATGGATAATAGGATCTCTTCTGGTGTTTTTCTTTTGAAACCATCCATACTTGCAACCTCCTCCCCTCCCTCTAAAATGTGCAGAAACCACTCTCGACAAACGTGAGTGGTTGCCTGCTCGATAAAGAATTTCTCACAATTTCACTTGTTTGAGCAGTTCCATATTCAATTCAGTCACATTGACTCTAGGTTCACCGAAAATGCCTAGCTGTCTCTTTTTTGACATGAGGTCAATTAAATCATTGAGCACGTTTGCGGTGATCCCCGTTTCCTTACTAATTCTTGGTACCTGGGCTTTCGCTCCCTCTGGAGACAAGTCTGGATCGAATCCGGAACCAGAAACTGTGACGAGATCAGCCGGGATATCCGTTAGTTTCGGATTTTCTAACTTCCAGGCTGCAATTTTTGCTGCCATCGTCGCTGCATAATCGCTGGAAGCTACCACTGTATTGGAGCCAGATGATGCTGTAGGATCATACTTGGCTGCAGAAGCTCTTGGATGAAATAGCTTCGGGGACTCGAACGATTGCGCTAGTAATTCAGATCCAATCACGACACCTTCTGATTCTATGAGACTGCCGTTTGCTTGTTTGGGAAATAAAACTTGAGCCACTCCTGTCGTAGCAAGCGGATAAATGAGTCCACAGACGATCATGAACAATAACGACACACGAACAGCTATCATAACCGATTTCATAACGCGATCTCCTCGTTTCTCTTTCTCTCTATACAATGTTTAAGCCGTGAAGCACCATATCAATGATTTTAATCCCGATAAATGGCACAACCACACCACCGATACCATAGATCAAAATATTGCGAGACAACAGTCTATCTGCTGACATTGCTCGGTATTTCACACCCTTCATTGCAATGGGAATCAGCAGCGGAATGATGATGGCATTGAAAATTAAGGCGGATAAAATAGCCGATTCTGGCGACGCCAGATTCATAATATTCAAGGCCTGCAGCTGCGGCATAGCAAGAATGAACATCGCAGGAATGATCGCAAAGTATTTGGCAATGTCGTTGGCGATCGAGAACGTCGTCAAAGCTCCGCGAGTGATTAACAGCTGTTTACCAATGGAGATGACAGATAGCAGCTTGGTCGGATCAGAATCCAGATCGATCATGTTAGCCGCCTCTTTGGCCGCCATCGTCCCTGAATTCATCGCGAGTCCTACATCCGCTTGCGCAAGCGCAGGAGCGTCATTCGTGCCGTCTCCTGTCATAGCGACGAGCTTGCCTTCTTGCTGCTCTTTCTTAATCGCCGCAATTTTATCTTCCGGCTTCGCTTCAGCAATAAACTCATCCACACCGGCCTCGAGTGCAATCGTCGCAGCCGTAAGAGGGTTATCACCTGTACACATGACGGTTTTGATACCCATGGCGCGAAGCTCCGCAAATCGTTCCTTCAAGCCCGGTTTTACCGTATCCTTGAGGTAAATAACGCCATAGATCCGCTCGTTAATCGCAACCGCGAGTGGCGTGCCTCCGGCTTTCGCGATTCGGTTCGTTATCGCTTCTAATTCAGCAGGAATTTTGCCACCCTGCGCAATAACGTAGTTCTTAATCGCATCTACCGCACCTTTACGGAATTTGATACCGTCTGCTAAATCTAGCCCGGACATCCGCGTTTCTGCGGTGAACTCCACGACTTCTGCATCCGAGTAATGATCAGCTTGCCAAGACTCGCCAAGTTTATTCGCAAGCTCAACAATGGAGCGTCCTTCTGGTGTTTCATCCTTCACGGATGCTTGCAGTGCAGCAAACGTAATGTCTTTCGCCGATCTGCCACCAACTGGCACAAACTCGGAAGCCATCCGATTCCCGAAGGTAATCGTCCCCGTTTTATCCAGGATCATGGTATCGATATCGCCAGCAGCTTCAACCGCCTTACCAGACATCGCCAGTACGTTAAACTGGGTTACTCTGTCCATGCCGGCGATACCAATCGCTGACAAGAGACCACCGATGGTTGTTGGAATGAGACAAACAAGCAGTGCAATCAACGTGGAAATTTCTAATTTCACGTTTAAATACGATGCCATCGGAACCATGGTCATAATGACGATTAAAAAGATCAGCGTCAATACAGCAAGCAGCGTCGTTAACGCAATTTCGTTCGGTGTTTTCTGCCGTTTGGCACCTTCGACGAGTGCGATCATGCGATCCAAGAAGGATTCACCAGGATCAGTGGTCACTTTGACAACGATATAATCTGAAGCAACCCGTGTCCCCCCTGTTACGGATGAGAAATCGCCGCCTGCTTCCTTAATGACTGGAGCGGATTCACCTGTAATCGCAGACTCATCAATAGAGGCTAAGCCTTCAATGATTTCGCCATCTGAAGGGATCAGCTCGCCGATTTCAATGCGTACCACATCTCCCTTACGGAGTAAAGTCGAAGATACTTGCTTATAAGAGCCATCCTTTTGAACCAAGCGAGCCATCGTATCGGATTTCGTCTTTCGCAAGGAATCAGCCTGAGCCTTACCCCGACCTTCCGCCAACGCCTCAGCGAAGTTAGCGAATAGCAAGGTGAACAGCAAGATCAGGAATACCGCGATATTATAATCACTCCCTACTTCTGAACTGCCGAATAACTCTGGTGCTAATGAAAGCAACAGTGTAATCAGCGTACCGATTTCAACAACGAACATAACCGGATTCTTGATCATGATCCAAGGATTTAATTTTTTGAACGAATCAACAATTGCTTGATTCATAATGTCTTTAGTTAATGTTTTTTTACGTTCCACAGTCCAATCAATCCTCCATCTCTATTACGTCTACCTTTTAACGCGCCGCCAAATGTTCAGCAATCGGCCCCAATGCCAGCGCCGGGAAGAACGTTAGAGCACCAATAACTAGAATAATCATAATCATAATTCCCATAAATAAAGGCGTATTCGTCCGCAGTGTCCCCGTCGTAACAGGAACAACTCGCTTCGTTGCAAGCGAACCCGCAATGGCTAGCATCGCTATGATTGAAATGTAACGGCCAAACAACATGACCATACCAATACCCAAGTTGTAGAAGTTTGTATTAGCCGTCAAACCACCAAAGGCAGATCCATTATTAGCTGCACCTGACGTGAAGGCATACAGCACTTCAGAGAGACCATGCGTGCCCTGATTGGCAATGGAATGAATAGATTCAGGACGAATCAGCGCCCAAGCTGTCGGTGCGAGAATGATAAGCGGATGGATAAGAATCGCGATGGCCGCTAGCTTAATCTCCTTGCCTTCAATCTTTTTACCTAGAAACTCTGGCGTACGCCCTACCATTAACCCGCAGATAAACACGGATAAAATCAAGTAAAGTAAACCATTTAATAAGCCTACACCTTTACCTCCGAACACATTGTTCAACATCATTTCTGCAAAAGGTACAATGCTTCCAAGTGGTGTAAGTGACTCATGCATATTATTGACACTGCCTGTTGTTGCTGCCGTGGTCACTGCTGTAAATAAAGCTGATTCGGACGGTCCGAATCGGACTTCCTTGCCTTCCATATTGCTATGGACACCCATCGCATCAATTGCCGTAATTCCTTTATATTCGGCGTAAAAAACCGTGGATAACATCACGATGAAGATGATCCCCATAGCAGCAAAGATCGTCCAACCTTGCTTTTTGTTCTTGATCATGAGTCCGAATGCATACACCAGCGATGTAGGCAGGAGCATCATACAAATAATGTGGATTAAATTCGAGACAGGCGTTGGATTTTCAAATGGATGCGCGGCGTTCGTACCGAACCACCCACCACCGTTGGTACCGATGTGTTTAATCGATTCCAGAGAAGCAACTAAACCACGGGTAATGGTTTGCCCAGCACCTTCAATGGTTGTAGCTTGTACGGCACCTAGTAGGGTTTGTGGAACACCTTGAAACACTAAAACCAAAGCAACAATAAAACTTAGTGGTAGAAATACACGTGTGATCGCTCTTGTTATATCGACATAGAAATTCCCAAGATTATCTTGACGGCCAACTAAGCCGCGTGTAAATGCAACGGCAATAGCAAATCCTGTTGCCGCGGATGTGAACATTGGGAATGTAATACCCACCATTTGTGACAAATACGAAAGTGTATTCTCACCGCTGTAAGCTTGCCAGTTCGTATTCGTAATGAATGAAACGGCTGTATTGAAAGCAAGTGCCGGAGGCATATTACCTATATCATCAGGGTTAAGCGGTAAGTATTTCTGAAGCCGAAATACAGCATACATAAGTAGCATCATGACAAAGTTAACTAACAGAACAGCTCCTACATACTTTTTCCAACCCATGGCTTCGTCTTCTTTAACGCCCATAATCCGATAAGATACACGCTCGAACGGACCAAAAACACGATCAAGGCCACTCTTTTCATAGCCGAACACTTTGACCAAGTAACTGCCCACTGGCTTTACCAAAAGCATGATAATCCCTAGTGTGACGACTACTTGTAACAATCCCATACCCATAGTAGGTTCTCCCCCTGCTTACATAAGTTCATATTCTACAATTAAAATTTCTCTGGCTTTACTAGAACAAAACCGAGATAACCCATAATGGCACACCCAATGAGTCCAATAACAATCATATGATTGCCTCCTATTTTCTTGAAATACGACTTCGAAAGTTTAAGCTCAAGCCTTTTCACAATATTTAGCAAATCCCCAAAACCCTAGAAAGGTTATCGCAAATAATAAAATCATCGTTACATCGTTGTACACGGACACACCTCCTTCAAATCAAACAGAGCCTATATTTTGTTTGCTTTTAGAGATGATAGTAAAAACTTGACGTCACCATTTTTAGAATAAATGACATAATCAGCACCAAGACCTTTATAAATCAATCGTGGATTTACGCTCTGCGTGATGACATACATGGATTTGGAGGTCCCACTACGGCATATCTGGATATACCTGCAACTTAGAGGTAAGCTTTCCTCGAACAGAACGATATGCCCTATCGGATAGTCAGGAATGATGGACGCGCCTGGATCCATCGTATCCACTTGGATAATTTGCTTCACTCCTTGACTCTCTAACTTGACTCTCTCCATCTTGTTGTTCGTCAATGCAACAAAAGGAAGGCCAACCAGTTTTGTTTGTTTCATAAAGGCCTCGCCCGCCTTGGTTGGCGCAGCTATCAACAAAAAATCACTTTGCATGCACACCGTCCTCCTTGCCTGAATCATTGTAACGCCGTTMCGTATAAAAAGGGGGTAAAGAAACTGTTGTGTTCGTATAAAAAAAACATAAAAATTTGCTTATTTTCGATTGCTCGATCCAGATACCGGCCAATCCTAATTAAGACAAAGAGCACCTCTACCACTCGAATCCCGAGTGGTAGAGGTGCTCTTTCATTACTATCAAACGTCACTCTTAGAAAGAGATATACGCCCCAGAATGCTCAAATAAATAAGTGCGATTAGATAAAAAAATTAGTTCTTGCTCACTTGCAGTTGATAAATTCTCTAGCTTTTCAGATAAATTCGTTAGTGCAGATGCCATTAAATGAGATCGTATTTCTCCCCATGCCTCTTGTTTCTGATGAACGTACTGCAAACCATCCTTAAGGGTTAGACCTTTGAGCTTCTGGAATACTGACGCCCATTGAACAAAATCCCCTTTCAGGTTGCCGCATGGAATCACGAATTGCCCTAATCCACATGTTCCGAGATTCGTTGAAATCGTCAGTAAACCGCAATGACAATCCGTGCCATGCCCAGGTAGCAGCTTATCTGATAGCTCACAATCGAATTGAAAACATTCAATGCGGGTAATCTTGCATTCCTTCGTACATACATCTGATTCTCTTACTAGAGTCAGGGGTTCAGGATACATAATAGATTCACTCTCCTCCATTTGTGAACAACAAAAAGAAGCCAAAGAGCAGAGAATCTCTACTCTCGAGCTTCGGAACAGCGTGAATACACGAACTGTGGAAGGCACGAAAAGAAGGCGGTTCTCTCCCAATACGCTTACGAGGTTAGCTGTCGGATTCGGGCTTGGAAGTGCCCTACCTTAGCAAGCTGCGCTTGCATTAGATTCACCCCGAGAAACCGATGCTGTATCCAATCGGCTTCTATTGGTTCCCCCGTTTCCCTTACAGGAACTCAGCGTTTTGCTTAACATGATCTGTTGTTGAACCGAATGTTACGCCGATTGATCATGAATGTAAAATGTTCTGGAGATTCTTATTTCGCAATCTGTGGCATCTGGCGTTTATGAAAGCGCAACTAATGATAAATTGCATGCATTTTCAATAGAAATGCTTCAGCTTACTCCCTTTTTTGCCACTTTTCAGGAAGGGTCCATTAGCTCAATGACGATGAGAAAACGAAAAGGAACTTCATTTTTATTGTATTTTTATACGTTTGCTATTCATTCTTTATCCCCTTTTTATATGGCTCAAACATACAATTATGTCATATATTCAGTCACTACTGACTTCTGAGTTTACGTCAAAAAGGAGAACTGCCATGACTTCCTCCCCCCGATATTATTTAGGGATACTACCTCATTTGTTGAATCCGGTTGATTTAGATTACGAATGGTTCGGTGTCTTATGGCTAGAAGCAGAGAATTCGCTTTCCTATTATTGTTGGGTACTGGTTTACTAAAGAAGAGTCCGAGATTACTCACAACGCTATCCAAACCGGTTTTTCAAAATGGACCCCAACATCCGATTATCCGATTGTTATGAGAATGTATGAGTCGATAAGAAACAAGCAAAAAAAACAGGATTGGGAGACGCGGACTCGATTATCGATCCGTACGATTTTTAATTCACCGTGGAAAGAAGTTTCCTCAGGATTGTATATTATCAAGTCACGGGACACATACCCCTTGCATGCTTCAGCCATATACTTAAGAAAAAATTCTTTGTTTGGTTGGAACATGCTGCCGTATGTGAAACAGAGGGAGAGCTTCATGCGTTCATGAAGCGGGTGAGTGAAGAGCATCAGATGGAAACATTGATGAAAAAGGGCAGCCCTACTGTGAAGTAAGGACTGCCTTTTTCGTTTCATCTTCAGCATTAGTCCGATTCTACCGAATTAAACCGAGTATTCCTGCTGAAAAATGGTAAATAGTCCGATTCTGCCGAACTAATTCGCCTGTTTCCCTGTGTGAGGGGTGTTTGGGGCGATTTACTTCGGCGATTTCGGACTAATGTAGATTTTTTGCCAGCGGTAGAGAGATTAGTCCGATATTTTCGGACTAGTGGTGCTCAGGGTGGAATCCAGGCAGTGTAAGTCGAAATAATCGACTTACACGCCTTCCGGGGCGCCCTCCTACCCAGCACCCGCGCTACTTTTTCAAATGATACGGCACGGTCGTTACAACCAAGTTCCGCTTATACAGCAGGAACGCCCTTATCAGCAAGCTGGATTGATTGTGCAAAATGTTATGCCAATTCTTCTTGGGAATAAACTGCGGGATGATCACGGTTACCCGGAAATTCGATTCCGAGGCCTTATGTTCCACGGTATCAATGAATTTGGTCAGCGGGTGGACAATGCTTCGATAATGGGAATGCAGCGTGACTAAGCGCACATCGGGTTGCCACTTCTGCCACTTCTCCTCGAACTTTTTCTCATCGTCCCGTTCAAAGGCCACATACACCGCAATAATTTGATCGGGTGACAGCGACTTGGCATAGTTCAACGAATTCTCTACCACATGTGTGAAGCCGGCTACAGGTACAATCATGACATTCCCTTCAATCGGGAGGGCAGGTTCACAAGAAGAAAGTCGCAATTGTTCAGCGATCGCATCGTAATGCTTTTTGATTTGATGAAAAATGAACACGATAAGCGGCAGGAAAATAAGCACACTCCACACTTGTCCAAACTTGGTGATAAAGAAGATCATCATGACGATGAAGCTCATGATGGCCCCAACCAAATTAACTGTTAATTTGAGCAGCCAACCTCTCGGTTTCTCCCGAAACCATTTCACCAGCATACCTGTCTGTGCGAGTGTAAATGGGATGAACACCCCGACAGCATAGAGCGGGATTAACTGTTCGGTCTGCCCCTTGAACACGATAATTAATAGCATAGAGGTCACAGCTAGAAAGATAATCCCGTTCGAATAGCCCAATCTGTCGCCGCGCATCGTAAACATTCTAGCGATAAATTTATCTTTGGCCAAATTCACCGCGAGCAAAGGAAATGCGGAATAGCCCGTATTCGCGGCGAGCACAAGAATCATCGCTGTTGTGCCTTGGACGATATAATACATCAGACCTCGGCCAAATGTCACCGACGCAATCTGAGAAACGACAGTTTCCTTCTCTCGCGGCGCAATGCCGTAGTAGTAGGCCAAATAGATGATGCCTGCGAACAAAATCGCTAATAGCATGCCCATGGCCATTAATGTTTTGGAAGCATTGTTCGGGGCAGGTGTCTTAAAATTGGGAATCGCATTGGATATCGCCTCGACCCCCGTTAATGCCGAGCTGCCTGAGGAGAAGGCTCTTAACAGTATGAATAAGGAAATGCCCGCAACGGGAGTCCCCAAGGGCGTATGCAAATCGGGAGAAATTTGGCCTGTAAGGATCTTAAACAAGCCAATACCAATCAGGATAAACAACGCGACCACAAATAAATACACGGGATATGCCAAAATGGAGGCCGATTCCGTGATTCCGCGCAGATTGAGGATCGTGATAAACAATACGAGCGCCAGTGCAATCGGTACTGTGTAACTGTGCAAGCTTGGAAAAGCTGACGTGATCGCATCGGTACCCGCGGATATACTAACCGCTACAGTCAAGATGTAATCGACCAGTAAGGATCCACCCGCAAACAACCCGGCGTTCATGCCGAGGTTCTCCTTCGAGACGACATAGGCGCCGCCCCCTTTCGGGTAAGCGAATATGATTTGTCGATAGGACAATATGAGAGCTACTAAGAGAAACAGAACACCGCAAGCGATAGGGATGGTGTACCAGAACGCCGCAGCGCTAATCGTTATTAAGACAATTAGAATCTGCTCTGGGCCATAAGCTACCGAGGAGAGTGCATCGGAGGAAAGAATAGCCAACGCTTTCTTTTTATTTAACTTCTGCTCGCCTAATTCATGGGACTTCAAGGGCTGGCCTATTAACAAACGCTTCAAATCAGTCAACAATGTGTACACCACCTTGATGTGATAAGTTCGTTTTAATTTGCCCTATTTCTTGAAATCCATTATAAATACTGGAAACGCCATAGAAAAAAGAACATTAGAATAATGCTCTAATGTTCAGAAAGGGTTTCCAATTGTATTGATTTGTTAGACGATCTCCACATCAATCAGCTTAAACTGAGTCACATCCACCAGCCCGCGATTCGAAATGCGAATTTCCGGAATCACTGGCAGCGCGATGAGGGAAAACGTCATGAACGGCGCGTTCATGGAGCAGCCGATGTGTTGCCACGCTTTGTCCATTTCGGCGACTTCCTTGACGACTTCAGGCAGTGTTTTCTCTGACATCAGGCCAGCGATGGTCATCTGGACCTGGGCCAGCACTTTGCCATTTTCCACAACAATCATGCCGCCGCCGAGCTTCACAAGCTCATTCGCAGCGAACGCCATATCTGCTTCATCCATCCCCATCACGAGCAGATTGTGACTGTCATGGGCCACCGTAGAGGCCACCGCGCCAGACTTCACGCCAAAGCCATGGGCAAAAGCAAGTGAAATTTGGCCTGTACCTTGATGCCGCTCGATACAAGCCAGGCGAACAATGTCTTGCGCTGCATCCGGCAGGATGATCCCTTGTTGAATCGCGAGCTCCGCTGTCATCTTCTCGGTTCTGGCACTATTTTCGATCACACGGATCACATTGACGTTCGTCTTCTCCTGCTCCGTAGCCGCCCTAAGCTTAAAGTCCTCCGCCGTCAGCTCCCGCTTCACATTCATCGAATTGCGGATATGAGCCGGGTACGTAAACACAGGGAATTCGACAGCCAGTTCCCCTTGCTCCGCAATAATTTGACCATCTGTAATGACCAGAGAAGGCTCCATCTTCCGCAGATCTTCCATCAATAGGATGTCCGCACATTTCCCAGGTGTGATCGATCCCACATCATGCTCCAGCTTAAAATATCGCGCCACATTGATCGTGACCATTTGGATCGCCGTGACTGGTTGAACGCCTTCTTCCATCGCGCGTCGTGCCACATGGTTGAGATGCCCTTTCTTCACGAGTGTTTGCGGATTCACATCATCGGTAACGAGCGAAATATTGGATGTATTAACACCATCCTCGGTGACAATCTTGATGACCTTTTTGACATCATGCCACGCAGAGCCTTCCCGAATCATGAGATGCATCCCCATGCGAACTTTATGCAGCCCTTGCTCTCGGGTTACCGTCTCGTGATCCGACGTAACGCCAGATGCGATATAGGCTTGCAGCATACGATCATCGTCACTCGGGAAATGTCCCGTAACGGTCTTCCCACTTTGCAGTGTAGCTTCGATTTCTCCGAACATTTTGGGGTCCCCGAACACAACACCTGGGAAGTTCATCACTTCACCTAGTCCCACCACATTGTCCCACTGGAGTCCCGCTTGAATATCAGCGACCTCTAAGGTAGCGCCGCCATCTTCCAAATCATTCGTTGCTGGCACACAAGAAGGGAAGGTCGTGAACACTTTGAGCGGCAGCTGCTGCCCCTCTTCATGCATAAGTCTGACCCCTTCTGAGCCAAACACATTCGCAATCTCATGCGGGTCCATGAAAATCCCCGTCGTCCCTTTGACGATCGCCGCTTTGGCGAATTCCGTCACGGAAAGCATCGTGCTTTCCACATGCATGTGGCCGTCCAGCAGGCCCGGCACCATGTATTGCCCTTTCGCATCGATTACGACCGTCTTGTCCCCGATCGTATGATCAGCTTTTCCGATGAAAGCAATTCGTCCCGCAGCAATCGCGACATCCATATGGGCAATCAGCTCACCGGAATGCACATTGACTAAGGTACCATTTTGAATAACAAGATGGGCAGCTTCTTCTCCTATTGCAACTCTAGCCAGAGTGCGGCTAACGTCCGTTAATTTATTTCGATTAGAGGTATACGTCATAGATTTCGTTCTCCTTTACTCCTACATGAGCATCCATTTCAATACATAAATGTACTCCTTAATGTATGTCTGAGCAACTTGTAACTATTTCTTCTAACGGATACCTTATATATTCATCATTTATACTGATTGTTCAAATGCTCCGAAATGGACGTAAAAGAGAAGGCCTCCAACATGTTTGCAAGCTTAGTTTGGGTACCTTTGATATTGTAGTAATGAATAAAATGCTCCTTGCTGGGAAGCTCCAGCTTATGTTCCCTCACATCAATTTCGCGTGGATGCAAATAAACAATGGAACTCTTCCCTCGGCGATTGGCTGATTGAATGGCTTTGCGAATAATGAATTCGGGGAAAAATCTGAAATAAAAACCGCCGGAATATCCTACATTTCTACCAGCAATGCGCATCACAGACATCGGAACCTCGTAGAGATTAAGTTCCCTACCATTCACGATTGGTTTATGAATCTCCGTCTTTGCTGAAGGGATCCCATAAAGAAACGTTTTTACAGGAAAAATACTAGCGTCATACACGAGGCCCAGCTCTTCTAATACTTCAAGGTAGTGGAGGTTGCTTTCAACGATCGACCATGACGGCGCCCGATATCCGAGTACCTTCGTACCTGTTAGATTCTCGAGAATATCAAGAGATTTCTGGACATCCGCACGAAACTCTTCTTTGGTTTGCTTATAGGCTAATTCGTGGGCATACCCATGCGAGGCGACATCATGACCTTCACGCGCGATGGCCTTCACAATATCCGGGTAATCCTCTCCAATACAGCCAAGTGTGAAAAAAGTCGCTTTACAGCCCGCATCGCTGCACATCTGAAGCAAGGTATCCATATGGGCTCGGAAACTAGAACCCTTCGTGCGATCTGGTGTCACGTGGTCATAATTCGCATGAAACCATTCTTCAATGTCAAAAGTGAGTAGATTTGTGATCTGTTTGGAAGAATTAGACATGCTTCTTACTCCCCTTGATGGCGAATGATGTGCACAACCGATCGTGCACGTTCCACTCTGCGCTTCCTTTCGAAACGTAGKGGAAGGGATGATAAATCTTTAAGAACTCTATATGCTCAAATCCGTGCTCTATGAACACTTTCTTTAATTCATCCATAGCGTACATGCGATCGAATTTTTTGGTTTTCTCGAACAATCGGAGCAATTTCCTCTGCCATGACTTGCGGTGCAAAGTTTCAATGAGCAGCGTCCCTCCCGGCTTCGTCACCCTAGCCAATTCCGCAATAACCGCCCGATACTGTTCGATCAGTTGAATAACACCAATACACAGCACGAGGTCGAACTTCCCCTCTTCAAAGTGTAGCGCTGTTAGGTCATCCGACGATGTACGAAGACCTCTTTCCGCAGCAAAGGCAAGGCTTCTCTCCGAAAAATCCACCCCATAGACCGTATTTGACCCAACAAGAGGCTCACTAAATGCACCTACGCCACAGCCGGCATCCAAAATTTCTTTGTCGTTAAGCTCTCCAAGCCAACCTAATGTATGATTTCGCTGCAGAAAGAAACTTTCCTCATTATAGTAGTCAGAGGATTGTACGGAAGCTCCATGAACTTCTGCCCTCTTGTCAAAATACTGCTTCCAGCTAAGATTAGCCATGCGCTATTTCCCCCGTTTGTAGTGACTCCTATAGTTTGTTCGTTACGGCATTAGATACTTAATGAGCTGCTTACCTACTGGCTCCGTCACCATGTTAGGCATGATCTTCCAGAGTTCGATGAAAAAGCGAAGCTTTTCTTTATCTGGTGGCCCCGCCTCTTTATTGGTGCTGCCCATCACGACATATGTGAGCTGCTCGGCAGCAGCCCCCCATTGTTCTTTGTATTTATACGTGCCTGAACCGGTTTGTGAACGACCGAGATCAAGCTGCTTCAGCCCGCTTCTTATCCCCAATTTCACGGCTTCCCAGTACATAAAGTTGTTCAGATATTTGTGGTTGAACTCCGTCAGATTCGCACCATAAGGATAATAAAGTGTGGAGTCCCCCGGACTTATTAAGAGCAGCATCCCACCAGCTACCTCACCTGTCTCTGCATCTAGGACAGTTTGCAGCACCGCATGATCGGGCAAATAGTCGAGGAATCTTTGGAAAAAGCGAATATCCTGCGCGGGTGAACCCAACTGCTTCATCCGCCGAACATACACCTTATGAAACCGTGCTAGATTCCCTTTATCATAAGAAACCTGAAACCAGTTGTTCTTGTAAACCTTCCGGATATGGTTTCGATTATTGCGAGTGGAGAGGCATAGAACCTCATCCTCATTGGTTAATGGCAGCACGAAGGTGTGATTGATCTCATTTCGTTGACCATGGGCTGTATCCAATTGCGTCAACATCTGAGACAGTTGCTTGCCTTCGCCTGGAATCGTCCCGTTCTTAAATCTCAACTCGATGTAATGGAGACGATATTTCTCTTTCAGCAGCCCGATTGCGGCAATCGCAAATTGCGAGGCTTCCTCATTCAGAGCGCACACATCTGTATAATTGACAAAGGGCAGTGAAACGCCCACCTGCTTGAGTCCTAAGTTGCGACCGCTCGTTAATGGAATTAACGCGCAGATCTGGCCATTTTGATCAACCACAGCATGATACAAGCATTGATAACCAAACGTCTCGAGCAGAATCTGCCTAAATGACAACGTATGAAAAATGGTCCCCTGAGACCATGCCAGCCTGTCCCAGTCTTCCTTCATGTCTTCGGTATAGGGCAAACAACGGTACATGCAGACTATCCTCTCAACCATAAAATGACACCAATCATAATAAACACGCATCCCGCCCACTTCATGGCGCTAATCTGTTCATGGAAAATCATAATTGAAACGAGAATCATAAAAATATATTGAATACTTGACACGAAAGTCACATAGCTGAGGTCAAATTGGGACAGGCAATAAATCCAGATGAAGGCCGCCAGCGCATAAAAAGCAAAGCCGGTTATAATCAACGGTGTCGTCATGTAACCTATCGCGATAGCCATAATCCCGCCTTCGAAATTGACAGCTCGACCACCTATTTTAAGCAAGGTACTCGCCACAACGGTCATGAGTACACTAGCAACTAGCATGATATATTTGATGATCTTTCCTCCTCATTGCTCTTCTTCTCAAGCTCTTCTAGCCTTAACTTCGTTAGTCCCAGTTCTTGGGTAAGCGCTTTGTTATGTAGTTTTAAACCTGAGATACTTATACTCGTATTCAGCAGGAGCAGATAGGCAGAAGCGATCAGAATGGCAAAAAATGCAGATGGCGCATAATCGATGCCCAGTAGTTTAGAGAACCACTCCATCAAATTCGTGAACATGGACATAATCAACGTAAATATGCCAATCACAAACCATACCAGTGCATATTTCTCCCGAAGTCTTCTAGCCCTTACCATCATAAATACGGTACTCATGAGAATTAAACTGAAGACGACACCCATTAATTGCACACTATACAGATGATGTTCACTCGTTAGCATCCCTACCACCTCGTCCTTGTCCTTGTAAAAGAGAATAAGATCGACATAATCACTTTGGTCATATAATAGGGACTTTGGATCGGGGTTATGGATGAGACACCGTGTTCACGTTCTCTCATTTCAACGCCGATTTCGCCGATGCGAAGTCCATGTTTGCTAATCAAAATAATAGCGTCTGGTTCTGGGTAATCGTCAGGATAGAATTGGCTTAACAGCTCTATGCTCTTGCGATTATACATACGAAACCCTGAGGTTCCGTCAGTAATCTTCGTCTGAATTAACAAGCGAAATAAATAATAGAACACTTTAATACCAAGGCGCCTTGTCCACGTCGTTTGGAACGATTTAATATCTAGAAACCTTGAGCCGATGACCATATCAGCCCCCGTTTCCGTCATATAGGTAAATAACTTATTCACCTCGCTGGGAAGGTGCTGACCATCGCCGTCAATTTGGACCATATAGGAATAACCGTTCTTCTCGGCATATTTGAAGCCCGTTTGCACCGCGCCGCCAATCCCCAAATTATAGGAGAGGTCCACAACTTTGACGCCATCTCCTGCTTGCTTGGCAATCGCAGACGTGTTGTCCTTCGAGCAATCATTAATAACGAGAATATCGTAGCTAGGAAGATTCTCACGTACATCCCTGATTACTTTTAGAATATTGTTCTGCTCATTATAGGCCGGGATCACAATGAGTGCTTGTTTCTGTTCCATTGAAGCAACTTCCCCCCAAATTTGTTAATGAAGAATAGGATTATGCGGATCAGTCTCTCGACACCATACCCGCAGACGATACAAATAAAGGGCAACGCAGGCAGCTTATAGCGATACATACTATCTATGAACAACACCATGCAAAATAGGAATATCGACGCAATAACTAACCAAACAATCGATGTTTTTCGGAATATGTTGTTCCTGATGGCAGCGTAAGTCCCGAATAGAAATAGAAGGGTTGGGACGATATCCTTGCAAAATTTAATCATCCCAGCCAGACTCTGTATATCCGTCTTCCATACCCACCAGCCAATAAACGCGATCGCTCTTCTGCCATATAACAACAACACATGATCCCAATTATGAATAAGAAAGCTTAGGATCAAACTACCGAAAATATCAATGCGATAATCGGGACGATAGGCGTAGTCATGACCCGAAGGGTTATCATAAATCCACCCTTTGGCATAAATATTGTATAAAACCAACTTCGCATTATATTGAAGAGATGTGAGAAGTGGATTCAATTTGTCTGCAAATATAAGAAAGCCAATAGCTGCGAAAACGAATAGTAAAGCGCATACAAACTTATATCTATGCCTCTTAAGGAAAGCGATAGGCTGATCTCGCTTCATATTCAGCACGATATAGATGAAAATAAATGCAAGTGTCAGGACACCCGTTGGCCGGAATACGAGCATGAGGAGCGAAGATAAGAGGAATAACGAACCCATGATTTTATTGTTATTCTCAAGTGCTTTTAGAAGAAGGAAAACATTCAGCAGGACTAAATTCATAAATAAACTATCCGAAAGAATGTACATCGACCAAACCGTAATGTGCCAAGATGTTGCATAGAAATACGAAGCTACAATTGCGGTAATTCGGTTAAATAAGCGAAGTGTGATGAGATAAACCAAGATCACACACGATGCAGTTGTTACAGCTTGTATAAAAACAACGATATGTTCTTCCTTAAACACACCTATTAATATGGCGAGAATGAGGTTATAGCCCAAGTAAAGAAGATCATTCATATGTAAGCCAAGCTTGAAATCTGTTAATAGGGAGTGGGCGTAATTCAGATACCATTGCGAATCTTCCGATTTCGGAAGTCCCTTCTCCGAGTGCAGGATAAAGAAAAAGTACTCTAATTTCCTCTTAAGTGAAAGCACAACAAGGGGGAGAATATAGACCCATTCGTAATCTTTGTATCGCTGGTAGATTCGATTAATTCGGTCGATAAGATACACTCTGCTAACAACTCCATATCTGTAAACATAATTGTGAACGAATTGTAAAAAAAGTGTGATGTAAATGTGAAAACAACTAAATTTTCGACATTCTCTGAGAAATTCCTGCTTCTTTTGGACTATTTCATAATATATTTATATTAGCTTGTTCGAGGCGGTGCTCAAGGGAGTATTTGCTCAGTTCTGAAAATTCTGAGATATCTATAATTGTGCTCTTTCCCAGAGGTCCGCTGTCTGAATTTGCCGAAAAAACAACATATAATTGCCCACAGCAGAGCATCTCCTGCTTTCCTGTTAAATGAAATTGGCCGTCCCCAAAGGATAGTCTTTTTTTGTTTTCCGAGAGCAGCAGCACATCGTCGCTCGAATAAACGCAACTTTAGAACTGTTGTCCAATGGTAACTTTCCCCTTAAAATAAAAAGGAAACTAAAGGAAATTTGTTGGAAGTTAGGTAATTTATCTAAGGCGGTGAATTTATTCATGAGTTATCTGTCACAATTGAAAAATAACCAATCGTCCGAACAACACGATAAACAGACCACAACGAACAGCTCCGTTAAACAAACTGGATCAGCGGATCGCATGTCCCCTTTTTCCACTTCACATATCGCACAACTACAGAGAACCATCGGAAATCGCGCCGTCGCTCAATTATTTAGGTCTCAGTCTCAATCTCAATCTCCAACACCATCCGAGAAGACTATTCAGACTAAAAAAAATAATACAGGCATGCCCGATCAGCTCAAATCAGGTGTTGAAAACCTATCTGGTATGTCCATGGATTCCGTTAAAGTCCATTACAATTCCGATAAACCTGCTCAATTGCAAGCCTTAGCTTATGCACAAGGGAATGACATCCATGTAGGACCTGGTCAAGAGCAGCATTTGCCGCATGAGGCTTGGCATGTTGTCCAACAGCGTCAAGGCAGAGTCGCACCTACGCAGCAAGCTGGCGGGGTCGCCATAAATGATGATCACGGGTTAGAATCCGAAGCCGATCATATGGGAGCGAAAGCATCTGATTTGGGCGGAGAACGTATGCAAATGCAGCGATCGGACAACGATAGTTTAGTAAGTGGAGAAGCATCAACCTCTTCGGATACGATTCAAAAGGTGGCTGCCACCCTATACGACGGATTGGATGCTAATGATCCGAGTACATACGATGCTGGTGGTGGGCATTCCTATGCCGATCACGGCGCACATACTACGGAAGAGCAACAACGTGAACGGTTGAAAAGCGGTACCGCACCTTCAGGTCGGGTGAGTAAAGTACCAACGGGCAAAGCCGCTTCGAAATTCGTTTCGGATGATAAACATAAGGCCGCGTTCACCAGTGCTTACAGTACTTTGGTGAGCAAAAATGCACCGAAACAAAAACTCGTCGGCATGGGTACCATCATCAGCGTTCCAGGTGCAGGGGTCGGCTATCTCCGCGATGGCACAGAGGTCACTTGTGATCAGGTCCAATTAGATATTCAGCCAGACAATGGCAAATTGAAAATCAATACGATGTTTCCAGTAAGTTAGGAGGTATATGGCATGGAGTCATCTGCAGTGAACAAATTGAGTCAGGTGTTAAATGAGCTGGCAGTTGCATTGACTGCTGACGAGTCTCAGCAGATCAATAAGCAAGCTCTAGCAGAACACATTACGGAGAACGAGCTTGATGAAGCGGGGTCAGCTCCTTCTTGGCTTATGGATCTCCTCACCGCGGTGAACGATCGAAAGGTCACAGGTCATTGGGTTGATTTCAAGCGGGGGACAGGCGATGACACGAATGTCTTCGATTTCATCCGGCACCTGCATGAGGTGCTTCCTATTCAGTATGAGAACAACGAGGAGAGCTGGTTGTTAACCTTTCCGCAGCTCCAGTTGGAAGCTTGCATTTCGCTAGAGGGTTCTTGTTACAAGGTGAGCGGTATTGGTGATACGTGGGAATTAGAGGATGCGTTGAATAAGTAAAGGCAGTCCCCGAAGTAGGTTGCTACTTGGGGACTGCCTTTTTTCGTTAGTGAGAGGGCGATTCGTTCCATTCTATCTGCTATAGTGATGTTTTTCATCACTAACAGCACCACTTTCGTCGAATTCGCCCCATTCCATCTACTGTAGTGATGTTTTTCATCACTAACAGCACCACTTGCGTCGAATTCGTCTCGTTCAATCTGCCGTTACAGCATTTAACTTTGCCGTTTCCCCACCGGCCTTCCTCTTAATCCTTATACGGATCGAACTCATCCGCTCCAGCCATACAAACACCGATCGGCCTCAACACGTGCAGCACCTCAATCGTCTCCTCATGCGCGCCCAGCACATCTTCCAGCTTCCGATAGACAAAAGGACTTTCGTCCGTTCCCGCTCCGCGGAGCTCCACGCCGTAATCTTTGACCGCATTCATCATGCGATCTGGTGAAATTTGTCCGCCGCTTCGGGTGCGGTTTCTCCAGTTCATCTTACCTGCAGCTTGCGTCCGACTCATCACCCTGCCGGCGCCATGCACCGTGCTGTAGTAAGCATCCCGATTCTCCTCTGTATTTTTCCCTCTGACGATCACCGAGATATCGCACATGCTGCCACCGATAAAACCCAGTTGCCCAGGCGCGGAAGGCGTAGCCCCTTTACGTACTACTATCGTCTCTTGACCACCATGTTCCTCTTTCCACGCAAAATTGTGATGATTATGCACCGCGAAATCCGCTTCTGCTCCTAAAATAGCCAACACTTGCTCCATCACATAGTCTCGCCCCGCATAGGCATAGCGCCCTGCCAGCTTCATGGCTCTGTAGTACATGTCTCCCAGCTCGCTCGACAAATCCAAAAGAATCGGTGGTTGATCCATCTTCTCACCTGGTGCGTTACCCAGAAAGTCGCGGCCAGCCGTCAGATTGATGAAACCGCTCGCTGTCTTATGACCGAACCCGCGGCTGCCAAAGTGATTCGCCACCCACACTCGGCCCGTGCTCATTTCCTCAAATACATCTACGAAATGATTCCCACTACCGACTGTACCGAGTTGATCTCGAGCTAATGCCTTCAACTTGTCGTGCTCCTGTTTACCGATTGCTTTAAAAACATCCCAATCTGAGTCATCGAACAATTCATGATCAACTTTTTCATTATTCACACGCCCGATACCGAATGAAATTTTGCGTGCAATTTGATCCATCATGCCTGCCATGCGAGGCTTTATATCAGTAGCCATTAGATTCGTTCTTACGGCTTTATTCCCGCAAGCAATATCATAACCTACGCCTGATGGCGATAATTGACCGTCGTAAACAACAACCCCGCCGATCGGCTGGCTATACCCTTTATGATGATCAGCCATAAGAAGCGTCTGAACGACTCTTCCTGTTTCTGAACATGTTTTTGCTTGTGACAAAGCGCCCTCATCAGGCTGCCCCCAGACGCGTACACCGTTAATATTTTGATAAGCCATGTTGTTCAGCTCCTCTATTCCAAGATTGTAACCCCTATCCCCATACTTCCTTCAATGCCGTACGAAATAACTCATCCAACTGCCCGTCCTGACCACCCTCACCAACCTGCATCGTGGATGCGGTACGATCATAGTAGGCGATTCTCGCCTCTAAAAACTCATTAATCGGATTGATTCTTGGCTCATAATCCATCTCGTCACCTGCTATTTTACGAACAAGCAGCTCTTGAATAGCCGCCTTCAGCGGACTGCCCGCCGGCACTAGGCTATCGACAAGTTCCTGAAACTCGATGGGCGGCATGGTGTTGTTTCTCTCAATCCATTCACAGGCCAAGATCGGGCGCAGAACATAGAAATACTTTTTGATTTTGACATGATCACCCTGCAAATATTCCCGATAATTTCCTTTGGCCATGTGTAGGTAGTGATGCATACAAGATTTCGGCGAAAAAGTGAGTGGCGAAATGCCACGGATTTGCTCCGCTATCGTGAAATTCTCCATATACGGTATGGGAGACTGTAACCACTCTAGTAAAGGCGGATTCGATTTACGAAACAAATTCAAAGCCTTCCTCAAGTCCCAGCCATTGATATCCAACATATCGCTGATCGGTCGCTCGATGACATCCCGTTTTTCATAAATGGACAGATACCACTCCACATGTCTTATATATATAAATCTTACGTCATAATCGCTATCCTTAGAGGGGAATCCCCATGCTCGACTGCCTGATTCACAGGCATACAAGATGCGGACGCTTTCGTCCTTCTCGATCCGTTTCAATTCTTCTAGGATTTGTTGATGGACATCTAACATTTGACTTCCTCCTTTGGTACATGTAACCCTCTTATGTACTTATTTTCGCTCATTTCTCCCCCTCCGAACATGGCAAAAGTATTACGACAACAGAGAAAGTTTACCATTTCGCCCAATTCCATCCCCTGTTACAATGGAAATATGATGTAAATTGAACGGAGGAGTAGCGTGGCTAAGGAAAGCTTTGATAAGGAAATCCAGTTTCTGCGCATGCTCGTGCTGACGAGTGGTGCCTACAACAGACAGCAGTTCTCAGAGAGACTGGGCATTTCTATCCATACTTTTGACAAGACGATCCGACGGTTAAAAGAAATCGTAAGCTCCACGTACCAGCACTTACCGCAGGAGGAGCGCAAGGAGTTCGCCGAAACGATTCGCTTCAGCTATTACGAGTCCACCGATCCGATGCTCCTATTCTTGTTTCGAGCCAAGTCACTGAAGGAATCGGAATCTCAGAGAATCTCATTGCTGCTGGCCGCTATGAACGAACAAGCTTTAACAGCCATGGAACTGTTAGACATCTGTTGCACCAATCAGTCTTCCGATCTATCCTTACCCGATGAGAAAACGATCCGTTCTGATCTGAAGTATTTGGAAGAAGTTGGTGTCATTTCAAGGCAAACAGGTGCTCGTCCCTATCGCTATCGCATCCAAAACGATTTGATCCACGGACTGACGGACGAAGAGCTTTATGATGTATATGATTTCATTKATGTCATGGCGAACACGCAAGTCCCTTCTGTTCAGGGCTATTTGCTGCGCGATGGCTTGAAGAAGCATATTCTTCGACAACAATCTGAGAAGCTGGCGATTGAGCCTTTTTTATATAAGTATCACTATTATTCCCGAATCTTAGATGAAGCGCATTTGTTCACGATCCTGAGTGCGATCCGTAACCGTCGTAAGGTACGTTTCTTATATTTTTCACCCAAGTCTGAAAAAAGCTACGCCTCCAAGAACACCAACCCGTTATTCGAGAAGGATACGAACGGAAAAGTGGAGAAAACGCTCCCGTTGAAGGTCGTCTACGATCATCAATACGGACGCTGGTATCTTCTTGCAAATGGCAGAGAGGGAATTCGGAAATATCGGTTGGAAGGGATCACGCAAATCGAAGAAGATGAATCCGTTGACGAAGATGTCTTTGAGTACAAGTTGAACGAGCTTCATGCGAAAATTCAGTATAGCTGGCTGATTGACACGGGGCAACCTGTGACGGTTCGTGCCCGATTTTACAACCCAGAAGGTTCTGCGCCTAACTTTGTTCGGGAGCGGGTGCTGCTGCAGGGCCAATGGGGACAAATCGTGCAGGAGGATGAGCATTCTTTCATCTATGAGATCCTAGTTAACGGGACAACAGAAATTAAGCCTTGGCTGCGCAGCTTCGGGTCTAGCTGTGAAATACTCGAGCCTGTTCAGTTCCGCAGGGAAATGATCGCCGAATGGAAGGAGATTCAGGCTTATTATGAATCTGTTTGAGAAGATTTTTAATTACCAAATTATTTCCCGGCTAGAGGATTCCGGTACGTTCATGGTCACTTCGCACGAGAGAGCGTGGCTGAAAACAATGCTCTGTCATCCTGCGGCGGATGAGGCTTTCACACCTGATACGTTGGGTAAGCTGCGCGCTATCCTGCAACAAGATCCGGTCATGGATACCTCTGACCATCTCATTGAAAAAGCCCGCAGTAGAGAGAAACAGGTCTACCACCCGCTCCTGCGAACTTTACGTAGGTTTATTACGGAGAGAAGTGGAATACGCTTAACTTATGAGATTAAACGCGGACGCATCCATGCAGACCAATCCGGGCTGCCCTATAAATTAGAATATTCCATGGTCAAAAGGGAATGGTACCTGCTCTGGTATGATTTTCGGCATCACATGATCATGCGTACTAAACTAGATAAGATTACAAGTGTCACTGCAGAGGCTTTGCAGACTATGGATGCAGACAGCATCCAGGTGAAAATTAAAAATGCGTTGGATGCTCGGAAAGGCGAAGCCGTCCTTGAAGTCGTTCGTGATTACAATAGAGAGCTGTCGCGTATTCTATATGCCCTCTCCAGTTTTGAGAAAGACGTTGCGTATGATACAGAGAATGATATCTATAGAGTCAGGGTAGTTATTCTTGGCGATGAAATGGAGTATCTCCTCTCCAAGATCCGCTTTCTCGGAAAGCGTGTTCGTGTTATTGAGGGGGATTTTATGAAAAGACGTATGCTGGAGTCGGCGACGAAAGCTTTGGCGCGGTACGGGGTGAGTTCGGTCGATGAGGAAACGGAGGGAGTTATATAAAACCTGCGGATGAATKGGATACCGGTCATAAAAACAAAATCGGAAGATCAAAGTCGCATATATGGATCGCTATTGCGGGCGCTGTGTTTATTGTTTCAGGAGGACTGTTCCTGATGTGGCTCTCCATTGAACATTTTTTAACACAGATTTGTGAGATTACTCATTGTTAACATACAAAAGCTTCCAAAGCCACAGAACGTGTGGTTTTGGAAGCTTCTTTTTTAATCTATGAACTGTAACCAATCATTTGGCAAGAGTGCATATCTCATATAATTCCACTAAACTTTTGATCGTGTACGTGCTTTGAATTTCTGTAGAGTATTTCTGTGACTTCGTGTTCATCCAACAGGTATCAATGCCTGACAGAATTCCGCCTTTTATATCGGTATTTAATGAATCTCCGATAATCAGTGCATCCTTTTTATTAAAATCTTTAATCTGACTCATCACGTAATCGAAAAATTCCTTTGCTGGCTTCGCAAATCCAATGCTTTGAGAATCATAAATACCTTCAAAAAATTCATATAAGCCTGACAGCTTCAATCGCTTGATCTGAGTTTGGGTAATGCCATTGGTGATAATAAACAGTCTATGGGAGGCAGATAGGCTCTGACATAATTCTAAAGCACCTTCCATAAGCTGATTTCCATTACCTAACAGTTCCCTGTACTGATTTTCCCATTCAACGCCATCCACAACGTGCCCCAGCTTTAACATCGTTTCTGAAAATCTTGCGTTTAGCACATCATCTAAAGCAATTTTGCCATTTTCATAGTCAGTCCATAGCTGTTTGTTGACGGAATTATATACACGAAACAACTCATCCGATAGCGTATATCCATGTTGCTGGAACAATTTGTTTAATGAATCTTTTTCATTAGCGCCAAAATCTAACAACGTATCATCTAAATCAAATAGAAGTATGTGATATCTCATTATTTATGAGCCGCTGGTTGATAATCTCCTGGTACCATACCCGTTGAAATCGCAATTCGATTCCAACTGTTGATCGCATTAATCGCCATAATTAAATTGGTAAATTGGCCTTCATCGAAATGATTGCGAACTTGCGCATATAATTCTTGCGGAACGCCAGCCTCCGAAATTTTGGTTACAGCCTCCGTTAATGCTAACGCGGCCCGCTCTGCTTCTGTATAGAAAGGAGCCTCACGCCATGCATTGAGCATATACAATCGTTGCTCTGTCTCCCCCATCGCACGCGCATCTTTGGTATGCATATCCAGGCAGTAGGCACATCCATTAATTTGCGAGGCGCGAATTTTAATCAATTCCAACAATGTGTGGTCAAGACCACTTTTCCTAACGTATCCTTCCAATTTTAAAAGTGTTTGAAAAGCCTCTGGTTGTGCTTTCGTATAGTCGAATCTGATTTCCATGTGTGAGTACACTCCTTTATTTTCAGTTGATATAAAATATAGCTTCGTCATATCACCGATAAGATTAATCGTCGATTAATTGTATCTACAATATAACCATTTCGCGTATGACTGTCAACGATAAATCATGGGTCTTTTAGCTGAAAACACCAAATCCCCCTATTTGACAAGGGGTTTAAATCAACCTAAGATGTTTAATAGCAACTTTTATATAGAACTGAAAGCAGGTGTTGGGATGCAGTATAGTATTGGCGTCGAATATGGACTGCATTGCTTGGTATATCTCATTGATATTCCTCCTGATTCAACCATAGGGATTAAAGAGCTGTCCGCTTTTCAAGGCGTTTCAGAAACCTATCTTTCGAAGATTTTTAGCAAATTAACCAAAGCTGGCATCGTAATCTCTGTCCCTGGTGTAAAAGGAGGCTATAAATTAGCCAAGTCGCCTGCGGATATTTCTTTTTGGGATGTAGTTGAAGCTGTTGAAGGTGCTACTCCGATTTTTCAATGCAAGAACATCAAAAATAATAGCTATCTTTGCCGTGATGAAGACTACGCCGCATGTGCTAAAGCTTCTCCCTGTTTGATTAACTTAACCATGCGCGAAGCTGAAGATAGTATGCGCAATGTTCTCCGTAACAAGTCGCTTACTTGGTTAAACGAAGAACTTGATCGCGTGTTAACTCCTCAATCCCGCAAAGATACGCGTGAATATTTTGCGAATAGCAACCATATTTAGTGGTGAAAATATAATGACTAATAACGTAAAGGAACCCACAGCAATAGGCTGTGGGTTTCAACGATACAACGGAGATAACTCCATATCCAATTTATCAGCAATTAGCGTGTAGAACTCTGGAAATCTTGGATCTGCCTTACTGGCGATCTCTTCAAATGTTCGTATACATAGTCCTGCTGCGCTAATCGCAGTTATAATCTCACCGACTGTCCAACCTCGTACTAAAACCTTGCCTAAATCAGAGCGCTCATCCTCAGGCAGTAATTTCGCAAAGGCAACTTCCCCCTCTTTAATACGATCATCGAAGTAGTTACCGGTTGGCTGCGGCAAGTTGTATGTGTTCAGCCATGCACGTGCGAAAGGATGAAAGTCAGTCAAAATAAACCGACCATTTTTCCCTAGTCTACGACTGACAACGCTGAAAATAGCATGAAGGTCTGTAAAATAATGCAAAACACCAAACTCCATCAACACGATATCAAATTGGCCTAGCGATTCTTCGTTGGGAATATCCAATACATCTGAACAGATATAGTCAATTTTGACACCCGTAGCAGCAGCAACCTGCATCGCATACAATCGATTTTCTTCCGATATGTCCACCACCGTCACTTCCGCACCTAACAATGCTAAAGAAATTGCCTTTCGACCGTGTGAGCCAAGCAGGTTAATCATACGCTTTCCCGCTGGATCACCCATGTACTTTAACCAGTAACGCAAATAATGCTTGTGTTCTAGCTTCAATTTTTCTGCAAGTTCTTCTGGTGTTCCATAAGTATGAACCCATGCCTGATAAGCTTTCGTTTCCCATGCCATTTTGTTCGCCGTTGACAGTTGTTCTTGCAAATACATACCTCCCAAATTCATATAAATTGACACTAGCTGGAATATAATACCACTTGCGTGCTAATTGTCAATATTTTCTTAGCAAAAAGAAATAATAGAGCCGAATGGATCGTTCTCATCCACTCAGCTCTTATGTTCCTATATCAAGCTTACTTCGTTACTTTTACAATCATCGTATCACTGGATGTGGCTCCGGCATAGTTGACAAGCTCAGCTCGATACTCATAGTTGCCTATTGCTCTATTTGTCACGGTCATTACTGATGATTGGGCATTAGGTGTATGATTGGTCAGTGCTTCTGTATAGATAAGAACACCGTTCTCATATAAATGATACACCCCGCCATTGGTTCCCCACCACATGTTCATGCTGACTTTGAAATTGCCATCACCATCCCAGTTATCGTGGGATAGAACTGGTTTATCCGGCGCTGCTTTCGTAACTGTTACAACGTGCGTACTGCTCGTCGTTGTGCCGAATGCATTAGTAAGTTCCGCAAAGTAACGATAGGTCCCATTCTTTTTGCCGTAAACTGCGGTTACTACCGTTTGTGCGTTTGGTGAATTATCCGTGAGAATTTGCGTATCAATTAAAACATCATTCTCGTAAAGCTTGTAAATTCTACCATTCTCTCCGTGCCACATGTTCATCGTTACATTGTAACTACCGTCCAGAAGTCCGGTATCATACCCATTGTCATCGGATAGTTCCACTGTACCCGGTTTAGCTTTACTTTTTGCTGCAATATTGTTCACAGTTGCCGTTGCCGTGCCATGATTTCCTGCTGCATCGACGAATTCGAAGGTAAAGCTGCCGTTAAAGTTGAACGTATAGCTGTTTGAACCCCCATTATTCGTAATCGTTACCGCTTCACTCGGTGTGATTGTGGCAATCACACCGAGTACGTTTACCACGCTATATGCCACTGTTGCAGTTGGTGATGCATGATCGATATTACTGACTACATAATGAGTTACATTGGATACGTTGCCTGCGGCATCGGTTCCTCTTGCGTACACCGTGTTATTTGCGGAAACAACAACTGGGTCTGTGTACACTGTCCATGTGCCGTTTGTTCCTATTTTGTATTCATTCGCCACTGCATCAGCCGGATAACTGATCGTTACGATGACATCGGTATTGGTTGGTGACATCACATCTGCCGATAGGGTTGCTTCTGTTGGAGGTGTCTTATCATTCGACGTCACTTTCACCTCAGTCTCAGCATAAAGGGACGTCAATGGATTCGTGACACGGATCACGGCACTGCCAACAGTCAGAGCATGCAGCTGTCCTCGGGCATCAATGGCTGCCACATCGCTGTTCGTGCTGCTCCAAAGAAGATTTCGATCCGTTGCATCGCTCGGCGTTATCCCCGCCGTAAATAGATACGTATCTCCTATTTGCAAATCAAGCGCCTGGGTATTCAAGCTGATGCCCGTAGGGGGAATAAACTCGAACTTGGCCACATCCGCACGAAGCGGTCTGTCATGAGCTGAATTCGCATCCTCGACCGTGATGTAGCTGGCACTTCCTCGCGGCAAATCATAGCTGCCCAATACCTGCCATGAGCCTTGCAGTGTAGATTGATCGACGATCTTAGAATCGCTCTTTACGCCATCGATATAAATCGAGTATTCGGCTGCTTTCGTCGTATACGCCGGAGTCTCAGGCGTTCCTGGCAAATAAACCGATACCCTATATCGTCCGGGCTGGGTGATTGTCGGCGTCCATTTGGCCGACGCGCCCGTTGGATTCGTAATCGCTCGCGAAATGCCGCCGTTATAACCTTGGAGAACCGTAGACGTCACCCATTTATTCGTAGCGGTTCCCAGAGGCCCGCTCACTTCTGTGTATCCTCCGTTTGTGCCATAGCTACTATAGATTGTAACCTGCTGTATGACGGGCATCGTTACTTGGATCTTCGCTTCGGCATACAGGGAAGTTAACGGATTCGTGGCACGAATCACCGCTTCTCCAACTCCTGTCGCATTCGCATGCCCCTCGGCATCGACAGTCACGACTTGACTGTTCGAACTGCTCCAAACCAGCGTTTGGTCAGTAGCCCCAGCAGGCGTAAACACAGCCGTGAAGGCATGCGTATCTCCTACACTCATGTTAAGTGAATCGGTATCCATAGCGATTCCTGTTGCAGGAATGGCTTCTAGCTTGATGACATCCGCCCGAAGAGGTCGATCGTGTGCGGTGCTTGTGTCTTCGAGTAGGATATAACTGCTTGTTCCCCTTGGAAACTCATAGGTACCCAATACCTGCCAAGATCCCTGCTGAGAGAATTGATCAACAGCTTTCGTTTCCTGTTTTAATCCGTTGATATAGATTGAATACGCAGCCATCTTCGTGGTATTCACCGGAGTGGCGGGCGTTCCAGGAAGATACGTTGAAACCCGATACCGTCCGGACGCAGACACATTCGGTGTCCATTTGGCCGATGCGCCCGTTGGGTTCGTAATTGCTCGCGAAATGCCGCCGTTATAGCCTTTGAGTACGGAAGAGGTTACCCATTTATTAGTCGCTGTTCCAAGCGGCCCATTGACTTCCGCATAGCCTCCCATGCTGTAACCACTATATAGAGTGATCGGATTGGTAATCGTCGGCGGAATCTCTTCGATATAAGGAGCCTCCAACTCACCCATTACATAAATCGGATTTTCATCCAGCCGCAGCCGTACATAACCATTCGTTGGCGTATATGTCACCGTATTCCCCATGATGTCCGTGACATGAAGGCTGCTGTGAGTATACAGCTTGAGGTCTGCTCCCGCAGGAGCGTACATGACCCTAATATCTTCTGTTGCATTATGAAACTTATGACTATAAATGCCAGGTCCAACATCCTCCGTGGTTAAGAAATCCGCTCCCGTTAATTCACGGGTCATGGTCGCATAAGCGGCATAGGCTGGCTTAGGAACATAAGCACCTTTGGCATCGTCAGGATTCCGAATCAAGCCGAACGTTCCCTCAAATTCATTCGGAACCGTAGATTTATTTTGCAAATTATAAATATTAATTTTTTCGATCCCATTTGCCAAGGCAGTGACAATTCTTCGAGCCACATAGTTGGCTTGGACATGCTCATCGAAATTAAAGTTGCTAAATCCTGTCTCCGAAAGATTGATAGGTATGGTTTGATTGTTGTTATAGGTTTTCATCATATTTCTGTGCCTGTTGATATCTTTAACAAAATCCTCAGGATTCCTCGTATACGAATGAAACGAATACTCATCCATATAATTCAGCGCACCCTTTTGATAAAGCGCTTCCAAAAATGAGTCTGATCCCAGTTCACCAAAGACAAATCCTGTTATTTTCACATTCGGAAAAAGGGGATGAATTTGTTCGTAGGAGGTTTTTAACAAATTGAAGTAAAAATCCGCTTTCTCTGCCTCAGTACTAAGTCCCTTCCCAAACGAAGGAATGTCTGGTTCATTCCAAACCTCCACCTGTCCGATCTGGGGATATCTGCTCAATACTTGCTTCCCATATTCAGCAAATGCCATTCTCCCCTCCAAACTTGTGGGTGCATTTCCTTCGTCATAGAAATTATTATATAACGCCAGAGTGATATAAGGTTTGAGATCATTCGCCGCCACACGCGACATGAAATCATCATGGAAAGATTTGAAGTTATAAATCCCCTTCGTCGTATCCTCGATGTCCCCCCAGCGCAAGGCATCTCTGACATACTTAACTCCCATTTTCTTGGCAATCGGTATCAGCGCAGCAGAATCTTGAGCAATAAGATCGGTTCGAGCAGCATGCGTTTGTACAGAAAAATGCGAATCCGCCACTTGGCTCAGATCGAAACTGGAAACGACCGCAAACGAGGTATCTTTGGAAGCAATAGCGTTCCCGTTCTGCTTGGCTGTAATAACTAAGTTGAACCATCCCTTTTTCCCAGGATTAACGGTTAGCAGGGTTGTTCCATCGCTTACCGCTTGGCTTCCAGACTGTACGGTGTTATTCCAATAATCGGAATAAACCCAATCAATCGAGTCCCCATCTGTATTGATTTTAAACGTTTTGGCATCGCTTTCATAAAAAATGTTCCCAACTGTAGTTTGTTCGATGGTTAATGATGCTGCATGGGCCACTTGATTTCCTGAGATCAGGGTGAACCCATACGTTGCTAGTAGAGCAAACACCACACATGCAGAACTTAGACGACTTATCACTCTTTTCATTGCCTTGCATCTCCCTTCAAATGTAAATCGTTTTCAAAAAACACTCGACACCTCGTCTATAAAGTCACCTCCTTCCTTATTTAGCGCCACGTATATACCTTTTTTCATTACTGATTCAACACATGTGTTTCCTTAACAGGACCTTCTACGAATTGGCCTCGCGTTTGCAGGATATAACGTATCTCTTCGGCAGAAATCATACGAACATCGCTGAAGCCAGATTTGACGGTTAAGGCTGCTGCAGTGCCTGCTGCTTCGCCAATAGCGCTAATTCCTGACATGACACGGTAAGAAGCGTGGGCCTCAAAAGAACCACTAATACAGCGCGAGCTTAATAGCAGATTGCCAAATCCTTTCGCAATAAGACTGCGATAAGGAATATGATAATACCCTGGGCTCGGCAAAATCGTCATATACTCCTGGTGATTTTTATTTCCATCTGGATCATGGACATCCACATCATAAGCACACGCCGCCACCATATCATCAAACTTGCGAACTTGCAGACAGTCTTCTCCGGTTAACATGTAGTCGCCGACAACTCTGCGGCCTTCACGTACCCCTAGCTTCGTAAAAATAGTCTCAATCTTCGCATCCCGAAATGCTGGGTGCTCCCTGATCGCTTCAACTAATTCATACACTTGAACTTTGCCAATTTCAAAGGCACGTTCAACGGATCCTGGAATCGTGGGATCAACATCGCTTATCGCAGTCGAATTAAACAGGAATGCCTTCCCATCTGGATAAGGAAATGCTAATACGCCCTGACGCATATTCGTGCTGTTCGTTCTCTGTTTCATCGCAACATAATAGGGCTTGAGCGTCTCTTCCAGCCAAAAAAAGCAGCCCCAGCTTGTGACATCCTTTACTTTGAACAGCGAGGGGTCGAATCCAGTCAGCTTGAAAGTAACCGTCGCCATCTGCATCTTTCCATCTTTATCTCGCCCCTTTTGAAACTCAGCTCCTGCCAATGCAGATAAATTCCCATCAGCCGTCCCGTCCAGGAACACGCGACCACATACACGCGTTTGCTTAGAACCAGTGATCGTCACTGAACGAATATTCCCATCTTCCACCTGTACAGCGTCCACTTCGCAGTCCGTCCATACAGTCAGATTTTTCTCTTTTTGAATTAATCGATGATAGGTTTCTTTTAATTCCTGTTCATCATAGCTGGATACCGTTTCCTCATCAAAGGTCAAGCCCGTATTCTGGTAGGCCTGCGGGAATAATTCCTTATGAATCCCCGTGTTCACACATCTTCCATCATGATCACGAAACTTGCATACTAAAGCTATAGCGGCATGGACGCCTGTTCCGCCAATCTCACTCATTTTTTCAATAAGGAGCACTTTACTGTTTAATCTAGAAGCAGCTAAAGCTGCACAAATGCCACCTACTCCTGCCCCAACAATCACAATATCAAAATCGTTTGTAAATTCATTCACGGATATCACTCCTTTATTAAATTTCGCTGCTGTTACCCTTTCAGGCCGCTGCTGGCAATGCCTTCAACAAAGAATCTTTGGAAGATGGCTACGACGATGATGAGAGGAAGCAGCGCCGATACCGAAGCAGCCATAATCAGCGAATAATTTGCACCGTACTCATCTACAAAACTGGAAAGACCTATCGGTAGTGTGAACAATTCACTCGAACGCAGGAAGATCAACGGATTCTCATATTCATTCCAGTGCCATGTAAAGGTCAGTATGAGAAGTGTCACGATGGCAGGCTTCGTTAATGGCAAGCAAATTTGCCAATAGATCCGGAAGAATCCCGCTCCATCCGCTTTTGCTGCTTCAAGCAGCTCATTCGGAATTGTACTGAAAAATTGCCGCATCAGAAACGTTCCGAATACGGTGAAAATTCCCGGTAAAATGACGGCCCAATGGGTATTCACCAAGCCAACGCGATCGAACAGGATAAACCTAGGGACAAGCAGTACCTGAGCAGGTATGATCATCGTGGCCAAGTACATCAGGAAGATTAGATCTCTTCCCTTGAAGTTCAATTTAGCGAACGCGAACCCAGCCAATGAGCTGGTGATGATGGAGCCAACAACCGTAAAGAAAGTGATTTTGGCCGAGTTCCAATAAAACAGAGCAAATTTATATTTGCCACCCCAAACCTCTTCATAATTCGAGAGAATCGGATTTTTGGGAATCCAATTGATCGGGTATTTGAATAAATCAGCTTGGATTTTGAAAGATGAAGAAATCATCCAGATAAACGGGATCAAGACCAATACACCCAAAACCAACATGACAAGCGTTACGCTTAATTTTCGCAAAGATACCACTACGAACCCACTCCTCCATTAAAAGTGCTGCTGCCACTTCTTCTGACTGCGCCATTGAATTAAAGTAATTGAAAAGATGATGACGAACAAAACCCATGACATTGCTGCCGCATAACCCATTTTATAATTCTGGAAGGCAGTGAGATAAATATGATAAGCAATAACCATCGTAGAGTTGACCGGTCCGCCTTGTGTCATCACATTCACAACCGCAAAAACCTGGAAGGTGGAAATAATCAGTGTAATAGCAATCAAGAAGGTCGTTGGTTTCAACATGGGGACCGTGATTTTGAAAAACTGCCTCATCCCTGTGGCCCCGTCAATCGAAGCCGCTTCATATAAATCTTTTGGAATCCCCTGCAATCCCGCCATATACAGCACCATCGTGTATCCGATGTAAGTCCACACGACCATAATGATGATAGCTGGCAATGCCCACGCTGTACTCCCCAACCACTCAGGAGGATTGGCAACCCCTAGTGATCTTAGGAAGGCATTGATGGGACCATCCTGAGCATTGTAAAGCACGCTCCATACCACAGAAACAGCCACCAAACTGCTGACATAGGGCAGGAAAAACAAAGTTCGCAATAAACCTTTGGCATAAACATGTCGATTCAGCAGCACAGCTACAACCAAACCAATCGCCATTGCACTGGGCACCGTTACGCCTGTCAAAATAAAATTGTTCTTTAGTGCATGCCATAAGTAAACGTCATTTACTAATTTTTCAAGATTTCCTAGTCCAGCAAAACTCAGCCCAGCAAAGCCCTTTAAGTAATCCCAATCTGCAAATATCAGCATAAAACTGAAAAGCAGAGGTAGAATGACGAAGAAAAAAACGCCGAGAAAGTTCGGCAAAATAAACAAATAACCCGCCAATTGTTCCTTCATGTTATGTTTGGACACTCGTCGCATGATGCCACCTCATTTAGCTATATTCAACCCATACCCGTATCATAAACAGTAGCGAATCAGAGTGGAATGGCGTGATTTAGGTTGTTACAGCGTTGATTTTAAGATGTAGGGAAACGAATTTAAGAAATAGTGCACTTTAGTTCCCTTATATCCGCGCGAGGCAGCAAACAGCAAAAATCCAGTTGTTATCTRCATACGCAGATGACAACTGGATTTTTTTGGATTCTTCTTATTAGCTCGCTCGAAGATATAACCTGTAGATGACCGCAGCGGCCTGTGCCCTAGTGGATGGAGCTTTCGGCGCGAAGATGTTGCCGCTCATGCCATTGGTAATGCCGGATTGCCGGACAGCAGTTACCGCCTCTAAGGCGTAGCCAGAAATCTGAGCTTGATCTGCGAACGGAGCATCCGGTTCGGATTGCGTCAATCCGGCATTGAGCGTTTCGGCAGCTCTAACTATCATAACCGCCATATCTTGCCTGCTGATCTTGTCATGGATGCCGAAACTTCCATCCTCTTTGCCGTTCACAATGCCCAGCTTCTGTGCTGAAGCGACAGAACTGTAATACCAGGCATCTGGATCCGTATCATGGAACGTCGCTTCTGCTTCGGGATCAACAAGATCGAATGTGCGCATTAGCATGGCAATGAACTCCTCACGGGTCACTTCCCCCCCTGGATTAAAGTTTCCCATGCTAACGCCATCGATCGCCTCTCTTGCCGCCAAGCCTTCAACGGCATCCACGGCCCAATCCGCTCCCGCAAAGTCCTGAAAAGCAACATTAGCATATGTAGCTGCATACTGGCTGAAGTGCTTCGGCTTAAACGCCACTTTGCCTGTTACAGGATTATATTTGCCGTTCTTAATCACTTCCAGCTTACCGTCATCGGAGATGGAGTAGATGATCACTTTGTTCTGGTTCTCTCCGGGCTTCAGCGTATAGGGAATCTCAACTTTCACATCGTTAACGTCGAATTTATCAAGCTTCTTCCCGTTTATGCTCAGATTGAAATCGTATACGGTTTGGCTGCCACCCAGCTTCTCCCGAACTTTCGCTGGCAGTGCGGAAAGATCCGCTTTGGCGACGGATAGCTCCAGATTGCCGCCTGTTTCGCTGACATGCTTCTTCAGCAGATTCGGGTTGATCGAGACCGTTGCAGCTCCGATATCAACCGCAATCGATATCATCTGCTTGTCTTGGGCTGCTTGGACCTGCTTCAGTGGAATTTGCACCTTTACTTCCCTTGCAGCATCCACAGATTTTACTTCGATAAGGATCGTATTCTCTTTCGTGTTGTCGATTGCCTCCTGCAGCTCCTCCGCATTGACGGAGGCGGATGCAACGCCATTGGCATCAGTCTGCGCTTTCACTACTACCACAGTAATAGAAGGCTTTGTCGTCGGTTTCGGCGAAGGTAGTGGAGAAGGTAGTGGAGAAGGTGTTGGCGTAGAATTCGACGAAGGTGAATCGCCGCCAGGGGATGGCGAATCCTGCGAACGAATCTCGAGATTAGCTGCCGCACCTTTCGTACCATCATGCTTGACAAATGCATCCTTCGAATCAAGCCACGCCAGATTGGTCAGTTTGACAGTCGCGCTTCCCTTACCGATTGCTTTGAAGGTAAGCCGATATAGTAGTTGATCTCCCGTTTTCCCCTTCGTTGCGGGAGCCGTTAATGTAGAAGCCAAACGAATCGTGTTCTCCTTAACCTCCGGGGGTACAGGAAAACCTTCAATGACTTGTTTCGTGTCCACATAATGAAGGAGATTGCGGTCATACGTCAACGTGACTTCATGGGCATATAGATCTGTCAGATTTTTCCCTTCCAATGTCACAATAAAAGTATCGTTCACTTTCAGCGTCGAGGCTGACGGGATGAGGTTGAACACATTCTCTTCTGTCTGAGCAGCCACCCCGGCAGGAATCATAGCAGTGCATAGTGCCAGAATGAGATAAATAGCCAATAATTTATGTGTCACTGCAGGCCCCCCCTTCTTCAGATTCAGATGGGAAAAAGGCGCGGAAGCCCTTTCCCCATTCTGTATTCCCATCTATTAGTTGATAATATTTCTCGCCAGATGCGAAAGGTCGTTAATGCCCAGCACTCCGTCTTTGTCAAAATCATACATGGAAATTTCTTGCCAAAGGCTGTTAGTCGCTGCCGATTCGCCGTAACGGCCCGCCATAACGCCCAAATCGCCAAGCCTCATGATCGTATGAATTGACATATGGAACGTGCTGAGCGCATCCTCCAACTTCCGCTTGGCCAAATCGGCAGCCGCCTGAGTTGCTTCGGAATTGGCGGCCGCTGCTCTTGCGGTTGCGACAGCCCCCTTTAAAGCATCGATAGAGGCATTGGGATAATGGCCGTAGAGATGCTCGCCAAGGTTCCTGTTAACCGCTGCAGCTGCAAGGATCTCAGCTTCCACACCGGCAATCGCTGTATGCAGCGCCGTTTTGTCAACGACCATCTGTACACTAAATGCAGGCCCGATGTTGAGCGCAATTTCGTGTCCGAACTGGTCGGAGGCGAGAACGTCAGTGACATAGACGCTGGTTGTCACCGTTGACGAATYGGCCAAAGTTCGGAAGTGCAGCTTCAGCAGGTCCACTGATCCTGTGACAGGGGAATTTAGACCTGCTTCCAAAATTTTAATTTCTCCTGCGCCATTCGTGGAGCCGACAACCGTAAATTTCTCAAGCATGGATTCTACCCCGACATATTGAAGCAGCGCTGGATCGTAATGAACGGTTACCGATTTCGCATATACGCTTGATGTGACGTTAACCAGACTGTAAGTCAAATCCAGCGATTGCCCGATGCTTACGGAGGTCGGTCCAGTCAATATAACGCCTTCCTTTAAGGTTTTGTCCATCTGGAACTGCATGGACCGGAACAGACTTGGCCTCTTCTCATTGCCAATTCCAGAGCCCCATTCCACATAGCCTTTTCTTCCGTTGCCATCATTCTCATTCACGAGCAGAGAGAAGCTCATAACATCTCCGCGTATGGGCTGAATCGGCGTTAGCTCCGACCATGGCAAAGCAAGCTTATAGATCGTCAGCTTCTGCTCCTCATCCCTTGTTACCGCTGCTTCACCATTATGCACAGGCCCTGCAGGCAATCCCCCCATCGTTGTCCAGCGGTATATTTGCGGGCCATCGGGCGTATCCGAAACGCCATACTCATACCAGCCCAGACTTTCGCCAGGAATTCCAGGTGACAAAGCAAACTGAATGCCATCATTATTCCATATATTAGCCCCGGAGGCCGCCGCCGCATGAACATTGTCCTTTATTTTTGCAGTCAGGTACAAATGATCCTGATCATAGTGGAGCCAGATTTGCCCGCTCACTCCAATATTTCCGGTTTGACCGGAGAGCAGGACAGGCTTGCCCTGTGACAAATCGATGGTAGGCGCTAACGCGGAAATTTCCGGCTCTATATGGTCATTGACCGCAATCGCCCCCCTGTAGACCGGATTAAAACTGAGATTTCCTTCATAAACGTATGGCTCCTGCTCCGCAAACTCGACGCGGATGGATGTCGGCAGATCCCCTCCAAGAGCGATCGGGCTAAGCGGGATGCTGAATTGCTGTTTACTGCCCGGGAGCACGTTCGTGTTGACAAGCTCTTGGCCAGACTGTCCTCCAATCCGCCAGGTTATACGGTTAACAGTAAGACCTGCGGCCTTTCTAAAGTTTTCTACATCCACATTCAGCATTTGACTGTATGGCTCTTCAGTCTGCTGCATCACAGGTCTGACAGTAACCTTGTTCGGCTTACCCGTAACTACCTCATGCTGCAGCTTGCCTATCTTATTGCCTGCTTCGTCCAACAAGTGGATCGCTACCGAGCGGAAGCCATCCCGCGTCTCGCCGACAGTGAGAGAAAGCGTTGTCATTTGTCCTCGCATAGCTGCAATTGGATAGCTGCTTTCCTCCATTTTCGCTGTTATAGCGAGCTGAGGCTCAGTCTCGTTTTTCACTGTTAATGTGAACGTATGCGGATCACCTACAGCCCCTTGCTCCMCGAAGACAGCAAACGTGTCGTCCTTTACGATCCGGCTTATGACTCCTTTGATATAAACAGGTTCTCCTGTCAGCGTCATATAGATCTTGCCATTATGCGGTGTGTAAATTTCTGTGTTCCCCATAAAATCCGTAATTTCCACTATGTTGCCCGTTTCAATCACGGCTTGGGTTTCCTCCGATGCCCAGACGACTCTGAGAGCTTCGCCGGCTTTGGAGAACAAATTACTTTTAATCGGGTCGCTGAATGGCTCGATCCTTTCGAAAGTCGCGCCGTCCAGCTGCCTGCTCATGGCAGCATAGCTCGCATAGGCAGGCTTTGGTGTATAAGCCCCCATCGGGTCATCTTTATGCCGAACCAAACCGAAGTTGTCTTCATTATAATCAGCTTTAAGTCCGTCATTCATGAAATCATACCAGTTCATTCGCTCAAGTCCGAGTTCCAGTCCCTTAACAAATCCGCGCGGCAAATAATTGGCCTGTGTCTTCTCGTCGACCCCTTTGGCAGATTGATGTGTCGGCGAGCCGAATTCGGTCACCCAGATGGGTACAAGCTTGCCGTCATTGTATTTCTTAATCAAAGTTTTCAGGTCTCCCAGTTTGGCGAATACCTCATCAGGAGCATTCGGATCCATATAGGTCTGCACAGATACCGCATCCAGATATTTGAGGCCGGCATTTTTATCCTCGCCTTGTCCCACGCCCTTCAGTACACCTTCAATCCAGTTCAAGTCGACACCACCTGAGACAATGCCAACAACCGGCACATCAGGGTACGCAGGCTTGACTACATTGTAGGTCTCTTTCATCAGCTTGAAGTAATAGTCTGGTTGTGAATTGGCAGGACTGTTGCCCCTTTTGCCAAACCCACCATTGAATTCATTGTACACGTTGAACCCGATAAGTTGATCCTTGTAACGCCCCACATAAGCCTTGGCGTATTCGGCAAGCCCCCTTCTTCCCGCATCCGTAAAGGGCGTGCCATTGTTGTCATAGAACGGATTATTGAACGCAGCCACTAAGAGCATCTTGATATCATTCTCCGCAAGCTTCTTCATATAGTCATCCGGTGTAGGAGCAAAGGTATAGACGCCTTTTTCTTTCTCAATGCTGGTCCATTCCATGCCATCCCTGACATACGATGCGCCCATGTATCGGATAAGCTTGCTCAGCTCTTTATTCCATCCAGAGGCAGTCCAGCCCATATGCGTGCTGACGCCAAATGGCGAGTTGCCATTACCGGACGGCAAAGCGGAAGAAACGACCGTGTAAGCTGTTTTTCGGACTAGCGGTTCACTACCGGACTGCTCAGCAGAAACCTCCAGCGTAAAATAGCCCAATTTACTGAAAGGCACTGTTATCCGGGCCTCCCCGGCGTTCGTCCTCTCGCTTCCCGAAGCGACCCGCGCGCCATAAATATCATAAGCGGTCCAATTAAGTATCGGCCTGCCAGATCTGACAATAAAGGCATTTGGCTCATGATCCAGAAAAACATTGCCCAGCGCGGTTTGTTGAATTTTCAGCTCTGGCAGCCAGCCGCCGAGCTGAGCCGTAATCTGATCAACCAGCACAGAGGCTGTTAACCCGCCATTCTTAATGTCAAAACGGTCGAAGAGTATTGTTATGGCTCCAGCCGGCTCATGCCATATCCCATCGTTGGCGCCGTTCCAGTGCGTAAACGACTTCGATCCCATTTGACTGAGTACGATCTGCTGCCAATCGGATGTATTTTGCAAGGTAGGCCGCTGCTCGAACGTTTGCCCCGTTGAGTCTGTAGTTCGTATACGGATGGACTTCAGATCCGAAGTTTTGACCCAGAGGGCAAGTTGTTCAATGTCCAGGTCATCCACCGTCTTTTTTATAGACGCATATGGCGAACCTGTAGGGCTTTTGCTGAAATCCGCTAGTATTTGCCCCGTATAGTTCCCTTTATAGCTTTCAGTTGACTGAATCGCCTTATAGCTGCTCTTGACGGCAGCCGTATCACCGAAGCTAAAGAGCCATTCATCATTTTCTTGCTCAAAGCCGCTGATTACATGATCAAAATCCTTCGGCGGAACCGTTACTTGAGCCGTGATCTGGTCTACCAACACCATAGCCGTTAACGCACCATTCTTAATGTCAAAGCGATCGAAGAATATCGATATGCTTCTGGCAGGTTTATGCCATATGCCGTCGTTGGCGCCGTTCCAGTGCGTAAACGCCTTCGATCCCATTTGACTGAGTACGATCTGCTGCCAATCGGATGTATTTTGCAAGGTAGGTCGCTGCTCGAACGTTTGCCCCGTTGAGTCTGTAGTTCGTATGCGGATGGACTTCAGATCCGAAGTTTTGACCCAGAGAGCAAGTTGTTCAATGTCCAGGTCATCCACTGTCTTTTTTATAGACGCATATGGCGAACCTGTAGGGCTTTTGCTGAAATCCGCTAGTATTTGCCCCGTATAGTTCCCTTGGTAACTATAAACCGCTTCGATTACATTGAAGCTTCCCTTTACGGTCGGCGTATCGCCGAGACTAAAATTCCATTCATCTTTTCCTTGCTCAAAATCACTGATTACGTAGTTAAAATCCGCTGTTGCAAGAGCTGGTTGTCCCGTATTCATAACTGCTTCTTGTACAGATTCCGTTTCTTCAGCTGCATACACGCGGTCCGTATTCCATTGTCCAATACCGTTCCAAATGCCAGACAAACAAATTGCGAGAAGGATTACACCCAACTTTTTTATCATAGGCCATTCATTCCTCCTTATTCTAACGGGTATCCGTTATCATCCTTTGACTGCCGAGCTTGAGAAGCCTTGAATAATATACTTCTGACCTAAGAAAAATACGATGAGCAGAGGCACGACGCCTGCTGTGGCGGCAGCCATCATCAAGTTGTAATCCACGCCTGCTTCCAGCATAAAGTTCTGCATGCCAAGCGGAACCGTGTATAGCTTCTTGTCCAGCAGGAAAATCAGCGCATTCTCATAATCGTTCCACGTCCATGTAAAATCAATGATCGCGAAGGTGGCCAATACGGGTTTGGAGAGTGGCAGGAACAATTGCACGAAAATCCGGAAATGCCCTGCCCCGTCAATGAAGGCAGCTTCGGATATTTCATGCGGAATGCTCATGAAAAATTGCCGGATCATAAATACGCCGAATACCGTAAACAAGCCCGGGAGAATCAGCGCCCAATGGGTATTGTAAATATGCATCCACTCAAACATGATGAATTTCGGGACAAACAGCACTTGCTGCGGAATCATCATCAGACATAAATACAGTAGAAAAATCGCGTTCCTGCCCTTGAACTCAATGCGGCTGAATCCATATGCGGCCAATGCGGCGAGCAGCGGTGCTCCAATCATCAGAAACACCGATATCTTCAGAGAGTTTAGATAAAAGAGGAGAAATCCGTCTCCAGTGGTCCAGACCTTGATGTGATTGATCAACACCGGGTCAAGTGGAATCCACTGAATAGGGTAGGTGAAGACGTCCTTAGGTTTCTTAAACGAAGTGCTGATCATCCAGATCATGGGCAACAGCAAAAGCAAGCTGAACAGGGCCATGATGATGGTATTCAAGCCTTTGCCCAGCCGCTCCTTGATCATTCTGGTACTTCTTGCATTCATGTTGCGTCTTTCCCCCTTCCCTAGTAATGGACCCATTTTTTCTGACCTGCCCACTGAATTAGCGTAATGCATAAGATAAGCAGAAACATGCTCCACGAAACGGCGGACGCATACCCCATTTCATAAAAATTGAATGCTTTCTTGTAGGCGAAAATGGAGAAAACCGTCGTACTGTTGGCGGGCCCCCCCTGAGTAATGGCATAGATCATGCCAAAGCCCTTGATGGATCCGATACAACCGGTAATCATCAGGAAAAGCGTCGTCGGACTGACCAATGGTAAAATAATAAGACGCAGCAATTGCCCGAACGTCGCTCCATCCATCTTGGCGGCTTCCAGCTGCTCCGAGGATATTTCCTGCAGGGCGGCCAAATAAATAATCATGTTGTATCCGATGCCGCCTGCGATCATCATAATGAGCACCGCATACATCGCTGTATCGGGAGAAGCGAACCATTTGGGAGGCTCCGCTATACCGACGGATCTTAAGAAGGCATTAATGGGACCGTTTGCAGGCTGGAACAGCACCATCCAGACGAACGCAATTGCGATACCGCTTGTAAAATAGGGGGCGAAGAAGAAGGCCCGCAGCGTCTTCTGGAGATAGACGCGATTGTTTAACATGACTGCGATCAGAAAACCCAGCATAATCGAAATTGGCACAGGGATTAACACCAAAAGGGTGTTTTTGACCGAAACAGTAAATAAGTCGTCTCTCACCATCATCTTGAAATTGTCCAATCCGATAAAATGCGGTGGTTTCCCGCTAGCGAATACCCAATCCGTAAACATCAAATAAAAGGAGAACAGGGCTGGAATCAGCATGAAAATCATCATTCCGATAAGATTAGGGGCGATGAATACATAGCCGAGCAGCCTCTGCCGTTTCATCCAGTTCACGATCGGTCACCACCTTTCTCTATAATATGGGCTTATGGTAAAGGAGAAGCGCGGCACGGATGTCCCTGCCTCTCCCTTGGTTTTCAGATTCTCTACTTTTTGGCCGCTTGCAAATTCTCGTTATGCACCCGGGCCAGTTCCTTCGCACCTTCTTCGGGAGTCAGCTTCTGAGTGAAAACCTTGTCATAGATGACCTGCTGCTCGATTCCCGTTTTCTTGTCCAGACGGCTTAATCCAAGCGGAAGACTTCCGAACATAACCCGCTTGATGGAATCAATGTCATAGGTATTCTCCACGCCTTTGAACATGAGAGCGATTGCCTCATCTGCGGGAAAGTCCTTGGATGATGGCACTCTTCCGCCTGCCGCCATCGGCAGCATCCCCATATCCGAATACCACTTCATAAATTTCCAGGCTGCTTCCGGCTTCTTGGTACGGGGATTAATGGAGAGCACATCGCCCAGCCCTCCAGCGTTGATATAGTCTTTCTGATCCTTGTTTACCTTGGGAGCCGGTGCTGCAGCTACCTTAAAGGTACGGGGATAATCCTTCACATTGTTAGTGGTCCTGAAAATCTGGTTGGTGGAGAACAGCATTGCCGCTTCCCCTTTCACAAACATCTGATCCAGAGCCGGCTTCGAGGTGATCTGCTCCGTATGCGGCATAATGCTCTTGTCTTTGAACATCATGTCCGAATACACCTGAAGGTCCTTGACCGTCAGCGGATTATCGAAGGCCGAGGTGCCGTCCGGTTTAGTCAGCTGTAAATCTTGTTTCACCATGGAGCCATTGATGGGCACATTAAAGTAATAATCGGATTGCGCCGCTCCCCACACCTTGTCCCCCTTCAGCTTATTGGCATAATCCCTGAATTCATCCATACCCCAGTCCGTGGGAACCTTAAGACCCTTGGCATCCAGCATATCCTTGTTCAACCAGACAAAGGACATGCCTTTCTGGGTAGGAACACCGTAATACTTACCATCCACCTTCCACAAGGAGGCGCCTGTGCCCATTTTTTCGTCGACATTGTAGTCGGTGAATTTGCTCAGATCAAGAGCGTTGCCCGATTTGATCCGCTTCTCATAGAGGCTGAAATCATAGTTCATATACATGTCCACGGGCTGGCTGGAAATAAGCGCAGTATCCAGCTTTAGATTTCCGGCATCGTCATTGACGAACCGCACATACTCCACTTGGATATCCGGATTTTGCTTGTTCCAGTTGTCTACAACAGCTTGAGGACCATTCTCAGGCGGCACGCCTCCCCACATGGTAAGCTTAATTGGATCCTTATTCGCTGCAGCGCTAGGCGCCGTGCTTGCCGTAGGCGAGGCCGTCCCCTCCGCTTGATTGCTGCCCCCGTTTACACCGCAGCCTGCAAGTGCTAAAGGTACTGCCACAAGTGCTGCCAGCCCTGCTGTCATCCATTTTCTGTTTCTCATCTTACCTGTAACCTCCCTGTAATCGGATGTTTGATTCATCTCAACTATACCAAGCTACGCCTTTGCTTCTAAGAGGCGAAACTTGCAGGTTAATAGTACAAAACTTAGATATTGTTCTCCCGCCTGAAGGAGCTGGGCGTTTGTCCAACCAAGCGCTTAAATACCTTGATGAAGTAGGCATCGTCGGCAAAGCCCGTTTGAAAGGCGATCTCCTCCACACTCAGCTTGGCATGCAGCAGCAAGCGTTTCGCCTGTTCGATCCGGATATTTTGCAAATAAGCGATAGGCGTCAATCCGGTTTTTTTGCCAAACACGGTGCTTAAGTAGTCCACATTGATAGCTACCAGTTTGGCTAAATCCGCAACCCTGATATTTTCCTTGTAATGCTCCAGCATATATTGAATCACCCGGTTCACCTCGGGATGGTCCGTAAAGCTGACATGTTCCTTTTTCAGCTGCCGGATATGCTCCCGAATGGTTTGCAGCACATGCGCCAGCAACGATTCATGGCTTATAGCCGAGTTGATTCCCTCATGATCCTCCGATTTCCGTCCTGCCAGCATCGCCACCATATGAAGAAGATGGGACGCCAGCATTTTCACTTCCATATGAGAGAATGAGGAATATTCCATGATATCCCATATACGAGTTGCCACCTCGGCGCATTTGGTTTCATTGCGTTCTTCAAAGCAGCGGATCAGCTCGGCTTCCAGCTCCGCGACGGGCGGCAGCTCATGCCGATCCTTCATCGGGCTTGCCTCACGGCCGTACCAATCGCCATTCAACTGATTCAGCGCAGAGCGCCAATCCTGGGACAGACGGGCCAGACTGCTGCCGGCTGCCAGTCCAGCCGGACAGTTCGGCTTGTTCCAACGGGCATGGTCTGCCTTCTTCTGAAAGCTCCAGCAAAAGAAGGTTGTCTGTCCCCCTTCATAGAAGGATTGGACCAACAGATACGCTTCCGTCCGGATACCCGCCTGATCCGCAGCAGCGGGAACGGCTCCGTTCAGCACGGCAATAATATCAAGCCTCAGACTACGGAATTTCTCCGCTGCCGCTGCCGTTCCGGCCTGATCCTCATGAACCAATGCGCCTGTTCCCCGGATGCCCGACCAGGTGCGGTGATACAGAGGATAAAGCGCCTCTCCCGCATCTCGAAGCTCTTCAAGCAATTCCCCCTTGATCCGCGCCAGGTTTTCCAACAGCACATCATCATTTAAAGACAGCTTTAATAGATAATTGAAGGCGCCGTATTGAAGGGCGTCCCGGGCGTAATCAAAGTGGCTCATGGCCGTCAGCATAATAAACCGGCTGCGAATTCCCGCCTTCCGCGTTTCCTTCAGCAGTTCAATCCCGTCCATGCCCGGCATGACAATATCGGCAATCACGACATCGGGCCTAAACTCCAGGATAGCCGCCAAAGCCTCCCTTCCGTTACCCGCCTCACCCGCAACACAAAAGCCGTGGCGTTCCCAGTCCACCGTTTCCCGGATGGCCTCCCGAACATAACCTTCATCTTCCACCAGCAAAACCGTCCACATGCCCACTATCTCCTTCCTGTGAATAAGGTGTCGCAATCAACAATGGCAGCTGGACCCGGACCAGGGTCCCTTCCGCGCCGGATACAAATTCTATGGCGCCCTCCCGCTTAAAAAGCAGTTGCAGCCTTTCTTTCAGATTGCTTAGTCCGATCCCGTGTCCGCTTCGCCTTACCGGCCTGCGGGCGGCCTCTTCCATGCCGATGCCGTTATCTTCCACCTCCAGAATAAGTTCGCTTCCCTCCGCCTTGACCCTGACCCAGATGGTGCAGCAGCCTTTGGCTGCGTCAAAGCCATGGACGATGGAATTCTCCACCAGAGGCTGCAGACTAAACCTTGGAACCAGAGCGTATTGAACCGACTCATCCATTTCATAATGGATGGTGAAATGATCCCTGAAGCGAAACTCCTGTATGGATTCGTAGGAGCGCAATAGTTTGATTTCTTCTTTAAGGGTGACCAGCTCAATTTCCGAGCTGAGGCTTGCCTCCAGAATGAACCCCAAAGAGGTACAGATGCCCGCGATCGCTTCCTGTTTTTCTCTTCTGGCCATCCATTTGACCGTGTTCAAGGTGTTCAACAGAAAATGCGGGTTCATTTGGGAGAGCAGCATTTGGAATCGAACCGCCTGCTTTTGCCGCTCCTCCAGCTTAAGCTTGTTTATGAGTACGACGACATCATCAATCATCCGGTTGAAGCTTTCGCCAAGGGAGCGCACCTCGTCCGTTGCACCCTTGCCGACGGATATTTTGACATTCAGCTTCTTGTCCGATGCTTCCTCCATGCTCCGCTCCAAGACATACAGCGGCCCCGTCATGCGAGCCGACAGGAAGATGGTTACAAGCACGAAGGCGATGACCAGAATCGTCAGAAAGAGGAAAACGATAAGCCTTAACCGCTGGATCTCCTGCTGCAGCTCGTTTAAAGGCATTTGACTGACCACATACCAGTCCAGTTCCTCCAGATAGCTGTAATTGACAAGAGACAAGGCGCGTTCGTCCTCGAAATGTCCTTCCTGCGCCCGTGCAGACATGATCCTTTGCATCATATCTCTGCTGACAGCTGGTTCCTTATTTTGCAGAACAACCTCTCCTTGGCCGGTAAAGATAGTCAGATCCTGGTTGGCCGGGCTATCCTTTAACGTGCTGCGGAACCATTCTTTGATATTGATGCTGATGCGCGCCAGTCCGAAATTCCCCCGTAGTTGGTCGTCCAGGATAGTGTACAGGCTCAGAAGCTTGCTCCCTTGGCTGCCGTTCACATCATTCCAATCATCTGCCACCCAGCGGTATGGATGAGAACCGCTTTTCAGCTTATTTTGCCAATCTTGCATTTCTTTCAGCCCATTGGACAACTTGCCGTTGGGAGCATAGGAGGTGTATACATTGCCCTTCCGGTCGATGAATCTAAAATACAACTCCGTCTGATGGAAGAAAAAACTGTTGTTGATTCCAAACATTTTGCTTTCAATCACTTTCTTTCGCTCAAGGGGATCATACTTGTCCGGATTGTCCATAATCTGGATCAGACTCTCGTCCTGGCTCAGCATGATGTTCGCCTTATAGGCGAAAGCCATCATATCCGTCAAGGACACATGAACCTGCTGCATACGCTCGGACATTTGGTCCATCATGTCCTTCTGGCGAATGGATTCGAAATGCTGGAACAAATAAAAAATGGCAACGCACAAAGGAACCATCAGCAGGGTGATATAAGCCATGATAAGCCTGAACTTCAAGGTGTTCGGAAGCAAGTAGCGCCAGATTGTCATCGTAATGATTCACTCCCCTAAACGTAATCGGATGTCTTCAATATACGAAACTTGACGGAGGCATGTATACGTTCTCCAAAAGAATCGCCCGGATTTCTCGAACAAGCAAAAACGCCTCTGTCATGAACAAGAGGCGCTTTGCCCAAAACCATCGCCAGTTTTGGGTTATTGAATTCGATTGTATCACACGAAGAGACGGTGCCAGTAGATTCAAAACTTGTACATTCATATAACAATTCTTAGGAGTTGGAGCATGCCTCGCCGTTATTTCCATTCAAGGAGATTCTGCATCGACGTATTACGTTCTAACTCAGAAAAGGACCTGGCAGACTTCAAATTGAAGTCCGCCAGGTCCTTTTTCTAACACAACCGTTATTTTTTCTCAGCCTTAATCGCTTGATCCGCTCTTGTTTTCATATTCTGTATAGCTTTGTMCAAAGGCTGCACACCCATGACATATTTCTCTGTTTCTTCATTAATAATTTTGGTCATTTCCGGTAAAGCGGTGGAAATCGTTTGAACTGGGAACGTATAATCGCCCTTGATTAGCGATTTCAGAGAATCCACGTTTATTAGGTTTGCTGCATCTCCGACCATAAGCTCAGCCACTTTATCCACATCAATTTTCTTGGAAGATGGCAAACGTCCACCTGGAATCATGAGAAGATTGCCTTCAGTTAAGTACCACGAGATAAATTGAAAGGCTTCGTCTTTGTTCGAGGACGTATTGTTTATCGACATAAAGTCGTTGAAGCCTGCTGTATTCACTTTGCCGCTCTTCTCCAACTGGGGCACAGGGGCAAATATAGTTTTGAACTCATGCGGGAAGCTCTTGGTATCTTTCACATTCCTTAGCAAATGTGTGCCTCCGAAGATCATTGCCGCTTTACCGGTCAGCAGCTCATTGGGAGGAAGCAGCTTGTTGGCGATAATTTCCGGCCACTTGACCGATAATCCCTTGTCCTGCAGCGCTTTTTGATATTCCAAGCCCTTCTTGACGGCAGGACTGTCGAAGGTGGACAATCCATCCGCGGTATAATAGGAATCCACTGGCTTATTCTCAAGAATGGCAAAACGTACCATATTATCCTGTGGAGCCTGAATAAAACTGCCCTTCTGATCCGGTGTATGCAGCTTCTCGGCAAGCGCCATGTAGTCATCCCATGTCCATCCTTGAGCCGGGATTTTCTCTCCCGTTTTCTCCAATGCCGTTTGATTAATCAAAACGGAAGATAACAGCTTCATGGCAGGTAAATAATGCGTTTTCCCTTTGAATGGGACGACATTATCTTTACCAATAATATCATCTACATTAAGCTTATATTTGCTAATCAAATCATCCAACGGATAGGTGACGCCAGCATTCGCTCGGCGATTATAATTCGTTTCTCCATAGCTAAAGAAAATGTCCGGAGCATCGGAGTTGCTGATAAGCGCCGTATCGAGCTTCGTGTTACCGCTATCGTCGTTAACATAGCGTGTATACTCCACTTGGATATCGGGATGTGAGCTATTCCACTTCGTGACCACATCCTTGGGTCCGCTCTCTTCGGGAATGCCGCCCCACAGCTTAAGTTTGACTGCTTTCGTAGGAACAGCTGAGCTTGCTGCGTTCACTGCAGCGGGAGATGAGCTTGTTGTGTTGTCGCCTTTTGCACAGCCAGAAAGCATCAAACTAAATGCCATTGTTAGTGATAGTGCGGAATATATCGATTTCTTCATACAGGTAAAACCCCTCTCTTACTTGTTTTCATCCGTTTGGAACATCATTAGCATAGCAAAGTGATCATTCCTGCGTAATGAATTCATTTAAGATCTTACCTGTCTTATTTTATCCACTTTTAGTGAATATAGCGCTTACGATATTCTTGCGGGTATATGCCTTCGATTTTTTTAAACAACTTAGCGAAATAATTAGGGTCCGAATAGCCGATCGCGTCCGCGACTTCATAAATTTTAACATTGGGATCCTTAAGCATTTCCCTGGCTTTCTTCATTCGTATACGGATCATGTAATCGATCATCGTTTCGCCTGTTTCTTTCTTGAATAAGGAGCTTAAATACGGTTCCGTAAAATTAACTTCTTTGGCTAAGTCGGACATTTTAAAGGAAGTTCTGTACTTTTCTTCGATCATTCTTTGAACGGCTCTAATTTCGGGTCGAGGCTGATGAACCGTACATGCGCGCAAATGCTCGAAGAAGACGGAAATCCAACCAATCAACCACTCGCTTATTTCTTGTATGGACTCAGATGTCCTCACGACATGATGAGGATACTTCCCCTCGTAGGGCTCAATCGAGTAAAGGTCCCCACCTTTATGTTGAAGGAACACCTCGAATTGATGCACAATATGCAGCCAACGTTCTCTTGCTAGATCTGGATAAGGTCTGGGTACTCCGTTTTCTAAATAGGCGTCAGCCATATTCCTTACAGCATTCTGAAGCGCTTCTTTGTCTTGCCGAGCCATCAAATCGAGCCATTCATCCTGTGACGAAATGGGCAAAGCATGATTCACGAATAGTTGTTCTCTATATCGAATGACACGATTCGAGTCATTGTAAAATCTCTCCAAAAGCGCTTCTTCAGCAAACTTACATGCTTCATGCAGGTCGTATGCTCGTTCAACAGGGGAATAAGTACCGAAGTAGACAGACATTTTGAGATAGCGTTGTATACATTCCCTCATCTCCTCAAGCATCGGCTCTTCCCCCGTACCGGATATCATACCGAAACGCCCCCCACCCAATTCCACAATGTGTCCTGCCTTATATTTGCGCATAATTTCCCTAAGTATATTCATTACGGAAAAGCGCAGCAGCTTTTCACTCTTAAAGCGATTCTCATCTACAACAGACTCGTATCGGTCGATTCTCATCACAGAAACCGTCCATGGAAATGTCGGAAGCAGATCCGCATATTCCTCTGAGAGATCATCCGCTTCCCTCTTCGAGTATTGCATAGTTAAGAGATCATGCAAATGCTTTTCAATGGTTATTTCTTGGCGAAATTGAACAGATTTCCGATTAAGAAGTACCGTTTCCTCCTGCTTTTTACGCTCGTTCTCGATTTCCGCTTGCATTTGCTGCAGCTTGGATTGAAGATCTTCCGGTCTCATAGTCAGCTTCAATATATAGTCGGAAGCGCCGAGCTGTAAGGCCCGCCTTACATACCCAAAATCATTATAATTGGATAAAATTAAAATTTTGATGTGCGGATATAGCTCCCTCACCCGTTCCATTAGCGAGATTCCATCCATATTCGGCATAGAAATGTCGGTGATCAACAGGTCACATGGCTTTTCAGCAAGAATGGTAAGGGCATCTAATCCATCCACCGCCTCGCCAATCAATTCAAAACCGAATTCCTCCCAAGGAATAAACGTCTTGAGTCCGAGCCTCACCAGAAATTCATCTTCCACTAATAAAAGCTTGGTCATGCTGGATCCTCCATCCTGTTCCAAGGCAGCTTGATAACCGTCTCCACGCCGGCATCCATGCCATTGTGCATAAATAGCCCATGAGGTTCCCCGAAATGCATGCGAATTCGACTTTGAACATTTTCAAGTCCGATTCCACTATATTTCCCTTGCCTGATTGGATCGGATTTCTCAAGAGCATCGTCTGCAAGCTTTCTCTCAGACAGCCCTTGACCATTATCTGAAATCGTGACAAACAACAAACCGTCTTCCTGATAAGCCCCAATATGGATGATTAAAGGCATACGGTTCCCATGGATAATGCTGTTTTCCACAATAGGTTGAAGGGTGAATTTAAGCATGCGCGCAGACAACAAACTTTCATCGACCTTAATGAACAAATCTATATTATCGTTAAACCGAATTTTTTGCAGTGAAAAATAGTGCTCTATAAAATCAAGCTCATCTCGCAGTGTGACAACTTCGCTCTCCTGCTTCATACTGTAGCTGAGCATAATACCTAAGGAAGTAATCATATCCCCAACGTTTTTAGCACCCGAGAATAAAGCCAGCCACTTAATAGAATTGAGTGCATTAAACAAGAAATGGGGAGAAATTTGAGCCTGGAGAGCATGAAATCTTGCTTCCTCTTTAAGCTGCTGCTCTTCTCGAAGAGTCTTAACCATCTCCTTCAAGCTTGAAAGCATACGGTTGAAGTGATGGCTCAGCAGTCCAATTTCATCGTTTCCTCCCGCCAACGCAGGCTTTTCGAAATTTCCGGATGATGCTTTACCCATTGCCTGCACGAGTGAACGAATTGGCTTCATCAAACGTAAAGTAAAGAAGACATAGATGAGAAGAAAGAATGCGAATAAAACGATGACACTCCATGTCGTTGTGGAACGTACGTTTTTCAACTGCTGCACCCATTGTTCTTGCATGGGGATCCATCGCAATTGCCAGCCAGTTGCTTTTAAGGTTTGTGCAAATAGGGATCGTTCCTCTCCCGATTCAATCTTGTTCCACAATTCCTCCTGTCCCCAAAGCAGGCGGGTTTTATCGGATATCAGGAATTGGGCAGGGGAATCCTCCTCTGCGCCATTGGAAACGAGAAACATTTCCTTGATTGGAAATGCGATAAAGACTAAACCATATCCCTTTGTCGTCTCACCTTTAATTAACCGGACCATGGTAATAAAACCACCTTCTTGGTTCCCTTCAAGGCCTTTCACTTTCAAAGAAGGGTTCACATCCCAAGCAGGAGCACCATTTTTTTCTTTGGCTTGTTTCACATAATCCGGCATCACTTTAAGAATCTCTTCGGTTTGATTGGTCGCATAGATGCTGCCATTAAATCCATAAACCGCAACAATGGCATGGTTGTCCAAAATATAGGAGATCAGGTTGTCCATCTTGCTCTGTAGACCAATTACCCTCTGGAAGGTTGGATAATCATCTAAATCCGACTGCCCCGAACTTCTTAGCAATTGCAAAACATCATAGTCGTTCGTGAGCAAATTCGAAACATTTAACGTCCGATTCAGCATATCGTTGGCTCGATCCGTAACCCGCTTTAGAACCTGAGTTTGAGTGTCGGTCATTTGTCTCATAAATATTTTGTCAGATTGAACGAAGTAGAGATACAACATTAATAAAATAGGAACCACAATAAACAACGTAAATACAAGTAAAAACTTGAGTCGAAGCGAGAAAAATAACTGCCTTTTGTTTACTGTCATTCCTCTCTCCCCTTCGAAAACAATGTGCAATGGCAACCGTCCACTGAACGGTTGCCATAATGATTTATATAGGTAGTATTATAACTCACAGATTACTTTTATAACTAGGTGCTGTTTAATGTTTATACATGGTTATATTTAATATAAGATTGAAGTCCTTCGAGGATGAGCGACCGCGTTTTCAAGGTTGTTTATATCGCCAATAAGCGTTCTCCGTTTTTCGAATGTTCAAGGATTTGACCGGGCGAACGCCGGTAATAAAAGAGCCGAATGGATCGTTCTCATCCACTCAGCTCTTAGGATTATTTTACAACAATTTGTATAACATCACTTACTGTTGTTCCACTTCCATTTATAAACTCGCCACGATACTGATAATTGCCAGGAGCTTTCCCCGATATTTGTGTAATTGCTGATTGTGCACTTGGTGTGTGTGAAGATAAAGCTTGCATTTCAATAAGTTCGCCATTTTCGTATAATCGATATGCTACTGCGTTCGTCCCCCACCACATATTAGCAGTAATGGTATAGTTCCCATCTTGATCCCAGTTGTCACTGGACAACACAGGTTTGCCGGGATTCGCATCACTCACGATGACGGTATGGGGATCACATGAAGTCGTTCCATACAAATTCGATAACACACATGTATACACATAGGTTCCGTTTGGCTTACCTTGAATTGGAATAATGGAAGTCTGGGCTGCTGGTGATGCATCGGCCAGTGACTTCGTTTGAATCAATTGGCCATTCTCGTACAACTTATACAGTGAGCCATTGTTTCCCCACCACATATTCATCGTAACCTCATAATTGCCATCATATAAGCCTGACGCATAACCACTATTATTCGATAGTATCGGTTTACCTGGCACCTCGTTCGCATGCAATGCCGGACTGAAGGATTGCCGTTCAAACTTGACGGCATCAGCCCTGGTGTAAATCATATCAGCAGGAAGGGTTGGCGGATCTACCGTAGTCGGAGTGTCCCTAGTTAAACGAACATATTCGCTGCCGTCTCCTGTAAAGTCGAACGTGCCAAGATTAACCCAACCCGATGAGCCAACTGTCGCATCCATATAGGTCACCTCGGTGACCGACTGATGCTTCACTTCGACTTTGACATGATTATCGTTTGCCGTTGTATGGACGAGCTTGTAGATAGAGACCGCATATCTCCCTTCTGGGAATTGCGCCTTCCATGTCGCCGATGAACCTTGAACCGTAGAGTAACGGGACTTCACGCCAATTTTGTAGCCGGCTAAATTACTTTGGCTCCAAGACCCTACTGTCGTGTATAACCCGGACGTATTCGTACTGTCGACGATTATCGTCAGATCCCTAATCGCTATGGTCAAATGTGGTGTAGTTAAAGTCACTCCGTCCATCGTTACCGTGGCCCACACTTCGATGTGATCCGTTACGCCATCTAGGTTTTGAAGGGTCACCAAACCGTTACTGTCCACTGCAGCCAGATCGGTTCTGTCAACGAAATACTGCACATTGGCCTGGGTCAAATCACCGATCAATCCGTTGTCCAAGTAGCCGGTTACACTCAACTGAGCAGCTTGCGTCATCTGTAATTCGTCCCTATCCGACTTGATGATCACCGACTCCAATTGGAGCGACCTATTAGGGTCCACCCACATCATGGCATCGGCAACTACCCGTGACTTGTTGGCTTTATTCGTTAATTCGACATACCCACTATCCCCTGCTGCAAAAGGATAGGCTCCTAGGAATACCCACGTCCCATTGGCTATGGACTGATCAACGGTAACCGTCTCGGAGCCCCCGCTATAATAAACGGTAAAGGAGGCGTTGGTTGCCCAATTTTCGCTAGTGGCAGTTATTTGCGGGAGCTTGTAATACACATTATATGTGACGCTTTCTGGCAGGTCAGGTCGCCATTTAATTGTGCTTGTTGCTGTTCCCGCAGTCGATTTCGCATACACATAGTTATCATAGTAGTAGTCATTGGCGGTTGTATCTCGTATCCAGACGCCTTCTGTATCCGCCTCTGTATTATCTACAATAATGGATGCTTCCTCCTGCCACTCTGGTTGGACTGGCGTTACTGCTACGTGATCTGGCAGATATAGCGTCCGCTTGCGGGTCTGTTTTCCGTCCGATTCCACATAATAGGTGAAAGTTTGGGACAAATCATTTACCCGTATCGACCACTCCATCGGATAGATCGTATCTGGAACAGTCGTGTACGTGGCCCCTCCATCCAAGGAGTAATGGATCGTCGCTGGCTTTGTCGTTTTTGCCTCCACATAAGCATCGTAGGACGTTTTGTCGGGCTTGACGATGAGCATGCCTTTAACAGCATCGATTGGACTGTGGACATCGAAGAAATAGCTCGCATCCGATGTATCAGCAGTTCTAACCTGATGCAGCGGCACATTAATATGAAGTCCCTCCACAATGATAGCAGTTATCCCCTTGCCTGAAACCGTGGCCTGAATGATTCCGCCACTCATCACCGCTTGCTCTGGTGTCCCGTTATCACGGATGATGGTTACGTTATAATCTTGTGCTGGGTTGAACCCGATCATTTGCGCATTCAATTCGATCGGAGTCTGTACCTCAGCCGTCGATTCGTTACTTAAACTGATGTAGAATTTATTTCCGCTTTCTCCCGTTATCCAGTTCAATTGCGGATGGTTGGTCTCGATAATCCCTTTGGGCATCCAGAGCCACACATTAGAATTGCCGTAAAATTGTCCTGGCTTATTCCCATAGAGATGATATTTGAACCATAAGAAATTAGTTTCAAATACGGAAGGGAAAGTAATACTTCCATTCGATTTCAATGATTGTTCGCTGATCAAATAATCCATCGTTTGCCCGAGCTGTGCCGGCATATGGTGATAATAGATGGATGTTGCCCCGCTTGGACCTTGCAGAGGAAAATCCGGTTGGAGTTGACTAACTGCGAAGCCTTTATAGTAATACCCTGGATAGTTGGAATATCGTCCGATAACCGCATTATGCGCGATATCCTGCAATAGTTTATCGCCAGTATAGAGCGACAATCTCATCATGAATGGCGCCTCCTGCGCATTCATCCGATAATAGCCGGTTGTGCTTCCCGCTTCAAACGTCAACCCATTGGGAGAAACAAGCCAACTGTCCGCTTGTACGCCACCGGCTACATCTTCAGGGAGCTTGCTCCTAGGATAGGCGTATTTGCCACTTTCCGGCCAATGGAACGATTCCGCGTAATTATATGTCTCCGGCTGTGGAATCGTAACGGTGCCTTCAGGAACCGGACGAGCAACGAACATGGTAGCGTACTGTTTGGCTTCCTTGTACGCGGCATTCAAATATTTGGAATCTTTCGTTTCCTCGTACAGCTCCAAGATCTCCATCCACAGCTTGCCATAATAATAAATAAACTCATTTTTACTCACGTTCACGGATGCAGGCGTATCGATATTTTGAGCGATATAGCTGTCGGCTGCATCCTTGGCAGCCTGAAAATACTGCGCATCACCTGTCATACGATACATCATAAGGGGCTGAATGACAGGCCCCCGATCTTTCTGATCGGGATCTCGTACAAGGTACTCTTCCTGCCCCAGCGCCCCAATGCCTGCCGAAGTGCCCAGCATTTGATTGACAGCGGCAACGCTTGAAACGTCGAACGGCAATGTTGCCATTTTCCATAACGATGGTACGCTGTATACAGGCTTCTGTGTCGGCGACCAACCGATACCATTTCGTGATACCCCGTATTGAATCAACGGCAACGCCCTCGTATTGTAAAGCTGGTCGTCCCCAGTCAAATAATAAGCCCCCAGAAGAGCCGCATTCGATGTTGTTCGAACGCTATCCTCGTTCTCGATATCGATGAAGCCCTTGGCACGGTTCCACCACCCGCTTGGTGATGGGACATAATTAACAGAGTCATCCCCCTGCGGTTCGATCTTGAGCAGATCGATCATATTAAACATCGCGTCCGTAAGCGACTGATCCGCGACATTTTCCCGGTAAGCCGAATAGTCGTATTCACTGCGGAGAATATCCTYGTAGGCTTCATACAGTTTGCTTCTCTGAGCGATTAGCCCCATATGAAACTGATAGGTGCTTTCCGCGGTCATTTGTGAATAAGTCCCTAGTTGAGGCGCATATAGGATCGGCTGCACGCTACCTTCGTTGTTGACAAGACTCATGCCAAGCCGTTGCTGGGAAACGCCCCCCGTCGGTTCAAACTCGACCGGCAGCTCCTCAGATGGTGCAAATATGCCATACGATATCGCATTCCCAGCTCCATCATTCTTCTCAACTAGACTCATCGGAGCACTTAACTCCCTCAAGCTAGTTGATTCAACTGATCCTACCATCTTCGCGTGCGACCTGAAACCACTTAACACTTCATTGATGCCAGAGACCAGCTCTGTTGTGAAAGATTGATAGCCAATCACATAATTCCCGTTCCGGCGAGGTGTAAAAGCAAAGGAAACATCAGGTTTGTCCCCTGCCAATGACCAATTTACTTGTAAATCGTAATCGCTTCCATGCAAAGAATCGGTTAATACGGCCGTATGGCTATCAGGGAAATGGATCCCGTCGAATGTAATCCAGCGTTTGTTCATCGTATCGTAGTAATTAGTTCGACTTCCCGCATTCCCATCCAATAAGACCCATTGTTCTTCAAGTCTTTCCGGCACAGTATTCATTGGCACCCAGTTCCCTGTCCCCGTGTCCTTGTAGAACAGATCACGAACGATGGATTTGCCGCCATCCCAAGCGGCTTCATAGAAAGTCGCCTTATAGTTTGCGTTTTCAATGCTGCCTTTCTCCGTATAATGGAGATTCGCCAATGTGCGGCTGCGCAGCGGAGGCAATGGTGGCGCTTGCTGCCGGATATTCCCTTCGAACTTAACTGCATCCGCACGCGTAATGATTGTTCCGGTCGTAGGTTGTGTTCGTGTCAGCCTGACAAACTCCGTATCAGCACCACTGAAATAATAGGTCCCCAAATCAACCCAACCGACGGATGGTCCTGATGAGGGCCTTAGATCCATAAACATGACATCCGTAATCCCATTATGAACAATCTCGATTTTCACATTACTATCTGCTTTATCCGCCCAATCCAGCTTGTAGAACGATATTTTCGCCGTCCCTGCTTCCAATCGCGGATTCCATGTAATGCTTCTTCCTACAGCATCTGTATAGTTGGAACTGGAATTATTATACCCTTTCACCCCCGTGCTCGTGCTCCAATAAGGAGCTGAGTATCCGTTATTCTTGTTATCCACATCAACGGTAACGACACCATCCGTCGTAATGCTTCCATTATCAATAATGATCGTCTTATGGGGCTCTTTTTGCTGAATATTCCCTTCGAATTTAACCGCATCCGCGCGCGTAAGTATCGTGCTGGTACTGCCGGTAGACCGGGTCAATTTAACGAATTCTTCACCAATCCCGGAAAAATAGTACTCCCCCAAATCAACCCAACCCACAGCCGCCCCGAATGCAGGTCTCAAATCTATAAATTGAACATCCGTCGTGCCATTATGAACGATTTCGATTTTCACATTGCTATCTGCTTTATCCGCCCAATCAAGCTTGTAGAACGATATTCTCGCCGTTCCTGCGTCCAATCGTGGATTCCACGTTATGGTTCTGCCTACTGTACTTGTATATTTGGAACTGGAGTTATCATACCCCTTCACACCTGTACTTGTGGTCCAATTCGGAGCCGAGTATCCGTTATTCATGTTATCCACATCAGGTGTCACAACACCATTAATCGTGATGCTCCCATCATCGATGATGATCGTCTTATTCGGTAAGGACTCCGCATTAGTGGAGCTTACTCCGAGAAAGTTCAGTGGCACTATCATCGTCATCATTAAAACGATTAAAAGCAGCTTCCTTTTTAACATATCACTCACATCCTCTCCCTATATTGACAGCGCTTTCAACACAAACAATAATACCCCCCTTTGTTAGAATGATCGTTACGAAGCGATTTACCGTATCCTTTTGGTAATCGCCTTCGTCTTTTGTAGCATAGCATGTAACCTAGCTGTGAAATTTCTTCGATTTCTAGAATTTCTTATAAGATTTTAAGTGAAAAAACCTACATGGTTATAGACTGCTGGGCAGCAGTCAGGTACCATGCAGGTTTTCCAAGCAGCAAAGCCTCTCCTATCCATTATACAGGCGGCTGCACCAACAACAACTTCCCAAGCTGGATCACCGTTTGATCGTACCAATCCGGATGCTCCATAACATGCTGCCTGCTTCGCTCGTTGCCGGATGCTTCAAACACAGCCGCTTTGTCTGTCTTCTCGTTATCGATTTCGAAGCGAACCGTATGTCTTCCATTCGGAAGCTCTGGTAAGTAAACAAACTGATTTCGATTATGATCGTTATAGAATGTGAACCGGTCGACCAAGAAGGGCTCACCACCATCCACCGTCACCTTCAATCTACCGGAATCAGGTCCTCCGATATCGAACAGCCCGATGTGCGTGCCTTCGAACTGCACGGTGATCGCCTCTCCAGGATCGACTGCTCGCCATAGGCCGGGGAACAACCAATCGTACTTGCGGGCCAGTTCAAAATCATCGGGCGTCACGTAAGACCATCCTGCCGAAAAATGGGCATTACCATCCAGCGGCTGCATCGATGCGTACTCCCACGGATTGGACGGGACCAAGGTGGCTTGAGGCAGGTTATGTTCAACGCTTCCCGAACTAACCCCAAGTTCACGAATCCGCTCAAATGACCGGGTGATCGTATCTGTGTAAATCTGATGCCCTTCGGGAATGATTGGATGGATCGCATCATGCGTAAAAACAATAGCTCCGGGAATGGACTCTCCTGCTTTCGAAGTAAAAACGAGCTTGCCCTCCCTCACCAATTGACTGACCGCTACGCCCAGATGAATCGAAGGAATACCATAATAGTCAGCTACTTCCTCTTGCATGAGGGCTCCCTTCTGGTATTCCCCAGCCTGAAATCCTACCACGTCTCGCTCTTTCACCGTATAGACGAACAGGATATCGATAAACCGGCTCATCTTGCGGATTTGACGGACTATTCCTTCGATCCGCGCTTTCGACTCGGGCACTCCGCCATCGTTACCGACAAACTCAACAAACACGAGATCAGGCTGATGACGAAGCACATCCGTCTCCAAACGGGCACAGCCCAAATCCGAGCCAGTTCCGTCAATGCCTGCATTCACACTGCGGATATCCGCCTCGGGATATTGCTCACGAAGCCAGTCCGCCGTCATGACTCGATATCCTGCAGAACGCGTATTACTGCCGCCAAAATAGACGATTGTCACCGTTTCCCCATTTTCCAACTTCTGAATGACATTAGGTAACCCTCTTCGAGGGAATAATTCCTGCATCACGACTTCACCTGACCTCACTGATCGTTTTAGGAGCAAACAATTTTACAGCAAACACTTCATGATAAGGCGAACCGTAAGTTGCGCTGAAATGAATCCGGATTTGGGTAACACCCTTTGCATCCACCTTATGTTTATTCAACGTGTGATAATTGCCACGGATACTGATTTCACTCTCGGTTCCATCTTCTAAGGTCAAGGTCACATCATAATCTTGGATAAGCGGCTCGATCGGATCGTCGAAATGTTCCAAATCCAGCTGTGAGTTGAAAACGAGATGAATTTCATCCAGATGTTTAGGACTTGCAAAGATGAGTTCCAACCACTCCTGTCCTTCCGTACGTTCGGAAATCCAGCCGTTCGGCAGACCATAAGGTCTAGAGTAGCCGTTAACGACATTCTCGGGTTTATACATATTCTGCGATGGCAGTAGGTCCTTAAAGCAAATACTCTTATTGAATTTCTTTAGCTTCGACGGCTCTTCCGGCCTATAATGGAAGCTGACCGCTCCTGTCAGTTTCTCTTCATTGCCGTATACGGCAAGGCTCTCCGTTCCTTCCAGCACGATGTAAACTTTATCGTCTGCCGGCTTCTCTAAGCCCAAGTCCAGTGTAATCCAGTCGTCATGACCCGCTGCAATAGCTAAGCTATAGTCTTTCAACTGACTGGTTGGAATATAGTTTTCCTTCCGATCCCCGCCAAACAACTTCACATGCAGCGTTTCCGAATGCTCGGAGCTATTTTTAATTTTGACCCGTACGCTTTCCGCCACAGATGTCTCAATCGGCACAACCAAGCATAACCCTTGCTCCAAGGGAATCGCTTCGGTTGGATGAAGATTGTCATAGCTGCGCTGCGAAGAGGCACGAATCTGTAATCCGTCAGCAAAGTAAGGATCCAATTCCTCTTTCAGCCCTACAATCGTTTGCCCGTCTCGAAGCAGCAACGACTGCAGCTCTCCCATATGCGCTTCGACGAGATCTGCGGGGTCTACTTCATATTTCAGGCATAGCGAAGCGGCCGTTCCAACCGCCTGCCCCATACAACCGCAGGTGGCCATTACCCTTGTCGATCCGAAAGCAACATGGGTAGCACTTATATTGCGACCAGCGAACATGAGGTTAGGTACATTTTGGGAGAACAAACTCCGAAAAGGAATATTGTATAAGCCAGGCACGAAATTCCAGGCTGTAGCCGGTCCCTCATCGTAGATGCCCTTCGCAGCATGTAAGTCCATATACCATCCCCCGACGGATACTGCATCATCGAAATGCGGCTTTTCTGTAAGATCGGTCTGAGACAACATGTGGTTCCCAATAAAGCGCCTTGATTCCCGTTTTCCTGGAATTGGGCAAACATAATCCAAGATGAGATTGTCCACATCATCAAATTCGCCGCTATTTTTGATATAATCCCAAATCCCGTAAACCAATTTCCGCAGTTCCAATGCGATGTCTTCATTATTAGCGATAACATCCATATGCCCGCCGTATTCCAGCCACCACAAGCCGCCGAGTCCGTTGATTTTTCTAGGAAAAGCACGATGGTTCAAACCTTTTTTGATACTTTCAAAAAAGGGCAACTTCGTAATGTCATACGCAAAGCCCGGCCTCCTGTAAGGAACCGAATATTCTACGTTGCGTGCTTGGAAAAGGATCGTGTCTCCCATGGTGTAATGGTCAGCCACTTCTGGAGCCAAGTCTTCCTTGTATTCATGCTTCGCTTCTCTCCCCCATCGGAAGTGAGCACCTGCCTGAAATCCGACAACCCCGTCCCCGGAGCAATCGATGTAGGTTCGGCTTTCAAATCGGTATTTTCTTTCGGAAGCCAGTTGGAGGCCCTCCACCCATTTGATTCTGCCATTCTCCATCCCCGTTTCATGCACGCACGTATTCAGAAATAGAGAAATGTTAGGCTCAGCATAAACCATATCCAACAAGACCGTATCTGAAAGCGAAAGCATAAGCTTTTTGTTATATAACGGATTATAGTGGAAAATCTTCAATTTGAGCTCTTCTATCAATCCGCCCTCACGTGCATAATAGGATGGACTTTTGCCAAGATAGGCCGACCCATTGATATGAACCCTAACCTCGCTGCTGGCATTTCCCCCAAGAACTGGCCGATCATTAATAAGCGACACTTGCAGCCCTTGACGAGCAGCAGCAATCGCAGCGCATAGCCCAGCAATCCCCCCGCCTACGACGGTTACATCTGCTTTAATAAGCTCCATATTGATTACCTCCATGATTAGATACATCTATCATGGTAAGCCTTTTGTTCGCTGTTTATTTACATGATTTCAAGAAAAAATCATATTTTATTTAGATTCATACCGTGTCATTTTGATCCGATATTGCTTAGGTGTGTCACCCGTATATTCTTTAAATAGTTTGCAGAAATATCCTTCATTGACAATGCCTACTTCCTCGCACAATTCCAATAACGAATAATCTTGAACATTTAACAGTTCGAGCGCCAGTTGGATTTTTTTACGGTTGATGTAGCTGATTACACCTTCGTTCATTGTTTTCTTAAATAGGCTGCTAAAATACGATGGCGCTAAGTTTACATCCTCAGCAATAGCCTCCAAGGTTAAACGCTGTTTCAGATTTTTCTCAATAAAGCGCATGGCTCTCATGATTTCTGCCCGATGTAAAAGTTGACCGGCGTGTACATATTGGAATGTGAAGTCACTAATATAGGCAAGTTGCTCTCGAAATGCCATAAATTCTATAGGAAACTCGGCTATATCCGTGGTCGACGTGTTCCCCGATTTAAATTTCATAATGATGTCTCTGTACAAGTCTCGAAGCATAGGTGCCATGATGGACCTATGAATTTTATGATCCGTAGCAAATTGATTTAACTCAGCAAATTCTTTCTCCAGCTCTTCTTTGGAAACTTGTCTTTGTACCCCTACAAGAAAATCAGCCAGTTTCTGCTGGAATTCCTCTCTTTTGTCATTCCGGTAATGGAACCGATGCGCGGGTGTTTTGACTACTTTTTCTGCATGATAATAGAAATCCTCACTCACATTTTGAGCTTCCGTGTAAGCTTGTCTGATGGATTCCCAACCTCGATGCGGACCGCCAAAAGCTACGGATACCCTTTGATTCAAATACTGCTGTAAATGAGTGACGATCTGACTTCCTAATTCCTGGCAAGCAAATTCCGTATCCATTTCACTGCGATTATGTTCCCACGAAAGAAAGCCAATAAAACGATTATCGGACAGATCTGTAGCTACACCTCTGCCACTATTCATCACCGTTTCTTCGATGACATTCGTAATCGCATATTTCAAAATGTTTTGATCAACCGCTGAATATTCATTTCGGAAACTTTCATACAGATTCATTTCAACAATAAAGCAACAGTAGTTGGCTTGAAAGAACTGGGACTCCATACGATTGGCAAAATTCGATACGCGATGAGAAGGTATTTCGCCTCTAATCAGTTCGTTAAAAAATTGCTTGCGGACCCTGTATTTATTTTCAAGAACGGACACGTTTAAAGATTGAAATTCCTCTTCTTTTTTCTTAACCTCATCCAAAATGCCAGCTGCCTTACCCAAAGCTCGATCCAAATCTGCTTCATTCAAGGGAACCTTAACAATGTACTCCATGACGTTGGCATGGATAGCTCGCTGTGCATATTCAAACGTCGAATAGGCGGTCAGAAGAATGAATTGGGTCTGAGGCAGCTCCAACTTTAACTGCTCAATCATGGCGATCCCATCCATTCGCGGCATTACGATATCGGAGATGACGATGTCCGGTTTGAGCTTTAAAATCTCCTCGATCCCTTTCAGCCCATTATTCGCTTTCCCGATTAAATGGAATCGCGTTTCCTTATGGGAGAGCTCGCTAAAATATAATTCCAAGCGTTGAATGATTAGATCTTCATCGTCAACAATGAAGCAGGTGTAGTCTCTCACCGTCATACATCTCCTTTAAACGAACCTACAGGGAATACAGCGCGAACACATGTCATCTCCTGAGGCGTGCTTATAATTTGGAGCCCGAACTGCTCCCCATAGTGAAGTCTTATTCGACCATGAATATTGTTTAACCCGATTCTTTTCCTTTTTACTTCCAGATCACTCGGGTCTGCGATTAAAATATGCTGTATGCGATCCGCTGGAATGCCTTCGCCTTGATCAATGACTTCGACCATGACGAAGCCGCCCTTCCTGTACGCATGAATCGTAATCGAGCCTTCGATTCCACCGCCGTTATAGCCATGGAAGATACTATTTTCCACAATGGGCTGCAGCAGCATACGAAAAACCGGAAAATCCATTAGCCCCTCTTCGATATGCTCAATCAGATGAAAGTGCCTATTATAACGGATGTTCTGGATCGCGATATAGTCAGATACATTGCGCAACTCCTGACGTAGTGAAACCTTCTCCGAAGCGTCGGCGATCCCGTATTCCAATATGGCAATTAGAGACCCGATGACCACATCTACTTTCTCTATTTGTCCGAGACGTATGACATTGCTGATTGATCCAAGCGTATTATAGAGAAAATGAGGGTTTATTTGAGATTGCAGCACTTGGATTTCCAGTTTCCGCTCCAGTTCATTATGAAGCTCTGCTCGCCGTATCAGTTCCACAATTTGCTGCAGCATACGGTCGAAGGCTAGGGAAAGGTCACCGAATTCATCGTTTCGGTTAATGGTAACTGTCGTTGTCAAATCGCCTTGCTCTACCCGCTTCATTTTTGTTTTGAGTGCATAGAGCGGATTCCTTATATATTTGGCAATAAAGAAGGAAATGAACAAACTTAGTAGTAAGCCTGCAACRAGAAGTCCAAGATAATAGTTTTCCAATCTGGACAACGCAGCTTCCATGCGAGATTCATCATTCATCGAGATGAGGAACCAATTGAATTTCTCCGTCGGTTTCTTCAGAATGGAGACCGGTAAGCCATCTTTGGTATGGAGTTGTAGGCTTGTTCCCGTCGTATCCAGAATTTGTTCTGCCGACATTTCCCCGATTGAAAACGTATGATCTTGAATACTTAGGGGGCCTCTATTTTCCGAAAATCCAGCAATAATTTTACCCGATGTGGTAATCAAAGCTAGATTCATTCGTTCTTTTTTATTAATCTTAAACAAGGTTTCTTCAATCGCATTTAGATCCAAATCTACAGCAATAGCCATAGGAGTCGGAGTGACGTTCAGATATCGTACCATCGTAACGGTCCAACCGGAATACTTCGATTTATAAGGATCACTGACAAATGTAGTTCGTTTGTTCTTGTCGGCCGCATCAAATAAGGGTTTTCTGTCCGATAAAGGTTCATCGAAAATTCGCGTAGTCGTACTTCCGCCTAGAATAGATAAATCACTATTGATCAAGTAAATGTTACTCACGTAGTTACTGTTTAGTTCATAGAGCTCTCTTAATTGCTTTTTAATCACTTCCGTATTGGCAATGTTTGCTTTCACCGAAGTCTCGACCGAGAACAAAATCGTCTGGAAGGAAGAAAAGTTAACCGTTAGATACTGGTCAACTTTGTCCAGTATTTGGTTTGTGTAATAAATGTCATTGGTTCTTATTTCCTTCTGTACATAGCGATAGGACAATTGGCTTATCAAGATGATGCAGCTTAATACAAACGCAAATACAATCATAAATAGTTTTATAGGCAAGCTGATTCTTCTTCGCATCGGTCATCTTCCTTTTAAATCTGGATTAAACTAAGCATAGCATAGTATAGGACAACAAAGAGAGGGGCGATTTATCGCCACTCTCTTCGTCGATTACTTAATTAAGCCTGCTTCTTTAAATTGTTTAACTGCTGTATCCTTGTATTTCTGCATGTCGAACTTGGTATCCAATGTTTGGAGGAAATTATCCCAGTTGGTTAGAGGATCTTTACCAGACATAAATTTGACTAAGCTTTCATTAATAAAACGTGTGCGGTCTGCTGCTAAGCTATCACTCGGATCTGCCGTCAACAAGTTACCAGGTAAAGTAAGACCCACATATTTCTGATTGTTCGTGAAAGCTTCTGCTGTCTTCGGATTCTGGAAGCTGAAGTACTCGGCATCATCGCCACGACGCGGCATTCTATAATGATCAACCCATAGGTACTTTTCTTTCACTTCCTTGGATAATTCAGAGTTTTTATTTTTGATCTTGCCGTCTACGACATCCCAATGAATTCCTTTAATTCCGTATGCGAAATTCGGGTAGGCTTCTTTGTCCGTAAACATATATTCCAGCATAGACAGGATCCGAATGATTTTCTCCTTATCCGCTTTCTTGGAAATGGCCCATGAATTGCCTTGGAACGATTTTCTCTCTACGATTTGATCGCCGTATGGCCCTTTCATTGGAGGAATAACGATCCATTCCGGTACTTCTCCGCCGATTTCTTTCATTTTCTGCTGATAATCCGGTTCTAGTCTGCGGGCATCTCTGATCATGAAGCCAACTTTACCTTTAAATAACTTTTGGTCCAACAAATCAGGCGTATTCATCGTCACCCAGTCTGGATCCACAACTTTCGCTGTCATCATTTTATTGATGTAAGCGAGTGCTTCCTTCATTTTAGGATCAATAAATAAGTACACCGGTTTGTTATCTTTCACATCAATGGCGGAGGGAGGATTGACGCCAAACATCCACATCAAGCTATCGAAGCCGTAGGTTTGCAGATTGCCTTCTTTATTCATACCGCCAATGAATCCGTACGTATCATTCTTGCCGTTGCCATCAGGGTCTTTCTCCGTAAAGGCTTTCATCACTTCGAACAACTCGTCAGGGGTTGTCGGCACTTTCATGCCTAGCTTTTTTAACCAATCGTTCCGGATAAAGTAGCTTCGACTGATACCGTTTACATTATCATAACCTGGAACTCCAATCGTTTTGCCCAGATAGGACGTCGCCTCCCAGGAGTCTTTAGCAAAACGCTTCTTCAATTCCGGAAATTGATCCAAGTATGGCGTCAGATCCGCAAGCACACCTTGATCATAATATTGTGCGAGATCGGATCGACTCTTCAAGAAGAGCAAATCGGGAATATCTCCTCCTGCAATCAACGTATTCAGTTTGGTTGTTGCCTGCCCAGCTTGAGGAATCGTCATATCCAAATCGATGTTCATCGCCTTTTCCAACATTTGGCGTTGAATATCTTCTTCACGTGGAGGTATCGGAGCAGCAGCATTGAAAGTCCCTTGGTTAAACATCGAGATTTTCATTTTGGTCGCAAACTTGTTAGCCTCGGTTTGAGGGCTGCTCGAAGCTGCAGGCTTAACTTCTTCTTGATTCCCACATGCTGACAATAGCGTTCCCAGCCCTACGACAGYAGCCAGAACAGTAAATGTAATCTTTTTACGTTCCATATTGACCTCTCCTTTTGCTTGTATATATATTATCACGGTGTCCCCGTAACAACCTAGGTAAGAATTGCCTTTTAACCTTTAATCGATCCCATAAGCACACCTTTTGTAAAATGCTTTTGCATAAATGGATACACGATTAAGATCGGAACCGTCGTCACGACGACAGCAGCCATTTGCACAGCGAATTTGCTAACCGTTCCGGAATTGGCCATCGATTCAGCGCTTTCTGATGCAATGTTAAGCAGAATGTTGCGCAAGACAACTTGAAGCGGCATTAACTTCGCATCATTCAAGTAAACAATGGCATCGAAATAACTGTTCCAATGCCCCACGGCGTAAAATAAGGAAATCGTAGCAAGCACGGGCATAGAGAGTGGTAAAATGATCCTCCAAAGCGCTTGAAGTTCACTTGCGCCGTCGACCCTCGCCGATTCCTCGATTTCAGCAGGCAATTGCTCGAAAAAGCCTTTAATAATGACCAGATTAAATGCACTAATTAGATGCGGGATAATCAATACCCACGGACTGTTTAGCAATCCTAGAGAGCGGATTAACAAATATGTCGGAATTAAACCTCCGCTGAACATCATGGTAAACACAATGAATATTAAAAACGTGCTGCGCCCCGGCAAATATTTTTTGGACAACGGATAAGCAGCTAGTACCGTAAAAAGCACATTTAGCGCCGTGCCTACGATCGTTCGAAACAACGTAATTTTATACGCCTGCCCTATACCATGAGAAATGAACACTTCTTTATAGGCTAGGAACGTAAAGGTTTCTGGAATAATCACAATTCCTTTTCTTACTACTTCCGATTCTGGCGTCACTGATACAGCAACGACATATAAAAAGGGAAGTAAGCAAAGTAGGGCTAGTATAATAAGAATAGAATATACGACTACTTGCCATATTTTTTCCCCGACTGTCAAATTAATCATGTATAAAACCACCTCACCAAATTTGCCCATCGAATTTTTTGGCAATCTTGTTCGCAGCCAAAACTAAAGCAAATCCGATGATAGCTTTAAACAATCCCACAGCCGTAGCCAAACCAATCTTCAGACGCTCCAACCCTTCACGGTATACCCATGTGTCGATAATGTCGATTTTCTCTTGGTTAAAACTATTCGCAAACATGAATATCTGGTCAAAACCAGCGTCCAGAATATGACTTAATTTCAGGATCAGCATCAGAATAATGACGCCTCGAATGCCGGGTAATGTGACATGCCATAGCTGTCTCGACTTGGAAGCCCCATCAATTCGAGCTGCTTCATATAAACTTGGATCAATGCCCGCTAATGCGGCAAGGTATAAGATCGCTCCCCAGCCAATATCCTTCCATATTTCAGATAGGATGATCAGCAGTCTACCCCAGGCAGGTTCCGTTAGAAAGGAGATAGGCTGAATCCCATTTTCCTTAAAAATCATGTTAAAAAGGCCATCCCCTGGTGCTAATAACGCCACCATCAGTCCATAAACAATGACCCATGACAGAAAATGGGGCAAATACGTGATCGTTTGCACGATTTTCTTAAACCATTGGGTATACACTTCATTGAGAAGTAAAGCAAGTACGATAGGAGCGGAGAAACCGAACAATAGCTTATACAGCGATATGATAATCGTATTTCTCATAATGTCCCAGAAATAAACGCCATTGATAAAATCTTTGAAATTTTTCAATCCCACCCACGGGCTATCCCATAGTCCCAAGGCGAGGTTATAGTTTTTAAAAGCAATAATGATTCCTGCCATAGGAATATATTTGAATACGGCAAAGTACACTAATGCCGGAAATAAGAGCGCATACATCACTTTATATCTGCTTATCGTTCTTATCCATGAATCCCGCTTTTTCGGGGTGGGAAGGGCGTCCGTTGCCAGTTTTGCTTGCATATCATCACCTCGTCTTTATTTATATTTGTATAATAGCATCCGCCTATCGGATAAATTTCTGTGATTTCTAGAATTTCTTACAAGATATTAAGTAGTCGGTCCATGGAGAATGCCAATACAATTGGCATGAAAAAAACGTCTAACGCCGTCCTTATTGGACGGTAGCGTTTCTCAAGAAATATAGCCAACTTATCTTTCCCAGGCTGGGTAGCTTTTGGGGATTAACTGGTAAAACTAGCCTTTAGGGAGTTTAACTGGATTTTCTACATCTAATTTTGCTCGAAATGTCCAGATTGGCAAAACCGGCCTGAAATAACGGGAGGAAATCCAGTTATTTTGCGAAATGCCGTGATTTCGCTTGAATTAGCTGCAGAAAATCCAGTTATTCGCTTGGCCTTCTCTTACCCATACCCCCAGAAATGAAAAAACGGACAGAGTGAGCGCGACCCTAATCAGGTGCTTTCACTTGTCCTTTGAACTTCTGTAATTGTATTTTTCTCATCTTGAGATTAGTGTCATATCGATCACAATAAACCTCATTTACTTAAGTGGATTTTCCCTAATGACCGAGATTCTAAGTAGTCAAAAAGCAGTGCAAACAGATTTTTAGCTCCATGTATAAAAAAAGGTCCCTTTCGCCCACCCTATGAAGCTCTAGCTCGATTTCGATCGTGAGTCACCACGGTGGCAATCAAGCTCGTAATCCAGAGGAAACGGATTGTCGTACATTCGAGTCCAAGATCTAGTACCTAACTAAACATGAATGAGTGAGTTAGAAAAGAGGCCTTTATGGCCTCTTTTTCTGTTCTACCTTTATTGTAACCAATAATGATAATTATTATCAGTGTTGTGTGGAGAGATTTTCAAGGTCCGCGATGTCTTGTGTCGGCGCCTGACACGCGAAGTTCTGGCACACATACGCTGTGGCCCGCCCTCCAAGCTGCAGCTTGTCTTGCACGAGCGGAGTCAGCTTGCGCACCTCTTCGCCTGCCTCCTCTGGCGGGTGAAGAATCAGCAGCGCATGCTGCACCGCGCGCAGCATGCGCTGCGTCTCGGCCTTCGCCTGATTGCTTGCGATCACAATTTCGATGGCTTCGCCATAAGCGAAATTGTGATCGCGGTCAGCGTCAACGCGTGGCTAGGCGGGTACTGACTGACAGCTTATATTTTAACTACCATCTTACTGTTAGTAAAATGATTGCTGATTCAAACTGCTTCCACAACCGAATTAAGAATTAATTTTCCGAAAGCCAGTCGTCAAGAAGCATTCTTGCTACTGCCGCAAGGACTTGAATATCGATTTTGCCACTATTAAAGATATCGGCTGCTTCGATTTCAATCCAGTTGGCATCTGTTGACTTCGTTCCATAATACTTGGAGATGACGGACAGATCATTGATGGTGACACTCGTTTGACCCGGAACTAGCGTAACAATCTTCGTCAGGAATGTTTGCAGTGCCGTATTCACATCTGTTGTCGCCGTGTTCACTTGCGTCTGCGTTGCTGCCGAGCTGCTTAATACTGCGTTAGCGCTTGTTATAGCCGCTTGCAATGCCGTTCTCGCAGCCGCCGGGTATTGACCGATTTTGGTGCCTTCAGTCACTGCATCATGCTTGCTTTGCGCAGCWSTAATYGCTTTGCTCAATGCWGATTTGTCTACAGTACCAGRATCGGTGTGTACTGAATTATTGAACGTTGTCAACGCCGCATTTAGAGCACTCATTGCATCCGCGACTTCCGTTTGGGTTGATGCTGCGTTATCGCGTACCGCTTTGACGTTGTTAATAACTGATTGTAATATCGCTTTCGATCCGTTTGAATACTGGCCGATATTGTTTCCTTCCGTCGCTGCATCATGCTTGCTCTGAGCAGCAATAATCGCAGCGTTCAATTCCGCTTTATCCACATCTTTAATTTGAATGCTGAGAGATACTCCGGTAACTGGCGTACCCGAACCCGCGAGGGAAACGTTAAAATCGGATAACGACACCGTTGTTTCCCCTACTGCAACCCCCGCTTTGGTTTTGGCGTGTATGGTTAACAGATTTCCGATCGTACTTATCGCGGTGTCATTTCCCTCGCTGGCCATAATGATTAGAATCTGGCCTTTATCGGCCTTGATCGCGGTCCCCAACACGTTGAAATGATTTCTTAG